>JAGCXC010000059.1 GCA_017961515.1 Clostridiales bacterium
GGAAAGAAAAGTTGAACATTAGTATATCTAAAAACAGAGTTCTCTGAACGATTAATTTTATATATAACTAAAAACAAAATAAAATTAACAATGGGTTTACTGGTTTTATTTAAAAATATATTATGTGTCCATAATAAGGATCATATGAAAAAAAGATTAGAATTTTATAAGAATAAATATATAAATTATATTAACAAAAAAAGTTTTTCTTTTACTTGACTACTTTCAACTGAATACTAGGAAGTGGCAGCTTCTCTAGTATTCATCCAGTAGTATCGACAGATGAAAAATAGTATACACCACGAAGTGATAATATTAGTATCTGTGATAAATATATATATGATTTTCACTTATATTTATATTTTACTTATATAAATAGTTCTAATAGTTTAAAATCATATTTAAAGGATTTATGTAGAGTGATATGTAATTTTAAAAGCTTTAGCGTAGGCTTTCGCCGAAAATTTTTAAATCATTCTATTATATACGAACTTTTTTTAACTCCAAAAAAATATAATTTTTTTCAATCTGGTTTTTTCCTTAGGGTAATCTCAGCAGCATTTTCTGAAATGTTGACTTCCCATTCCAACTCATCACCAGATTCAAAATTCAATAACTTAACTATAGGTGCAGGGACTACAGTGATCATACTTCCTGCGTTCTTTCTCATCTTAGTTTTAAATACCATTTTCATATCACCTTATTTATTTATTCTATATATTATATTTAGTAGTTTACAGTATATTAATCTAACTATATTATTAAATAGTTATCTATATAGAAATCTATACATACCTTTATATAGTAGGACAACATAATATTAACTAAAGAAGTCTTTTGAGAATGGCAGTTCTCAAAAAACATTCTTAAAAAAAATCCACGAAGTGATGATATGAAAATTTTAAAGAATTGTGTACTCTTGACATTAGAAGAGTACGAAGAATACAAAAGGATGAAAGCTTGCATCAAAGAGCTTAAATCCATGAAACCTGATTTTGTACAAACTCCTCATGAAGAGGTGAAAGCATGATCTTCGGACCAAGACTCGAACCTAACCATGCACTTGAAGAGTACCTTAACGAGTATTGCCTCTACCAAGATGGCGATGAGGATGTCCTCTGTGTCGAATGTGGTCAATGCAAGGAGGTAGAAGATGGCATCTAAACCTGCAAGACTACACAAATGCAATAGTCATTCAGTACTTGAAGAGCAGCTAACAATCAGCGTAAAACAATTGTTGGCAGTAGCTTTTATATGCATATTATTTTTTATCATAGCCTTAACAATCAAAGGCCCAACTTATGGAATATTATAAAAAGGTGAGAAGATGGCTTTAAAATTTAAGAACAGAGCAAAAGAACCAAACCTCAAAAAGGTACTGGTTTATGGTATGGATGGTAGCGGTAAATCAACCTTTGCGGAACAATACTGCAGAGACAACGGCCTTAATCCAGTATGTATAGACATTGACGATACAAACTACACCAATGTCCCTATCGTAGAAATCAATTTGACAACTGACTTAACAACCTACAATTCAATCAAGGAAACCATTAAGGAAATAACCAAATCTGAATTTGATACCATTATCCTTGATGGGGTAACAAGTCTTTTAGAATTATTGACTTCAAGGGCTAAAGGAATGGCAGCATATTCCGATAGATCCAAAAGATGGAATGACATCTTAAGAGCATTATTGATTTCTAAAAAGAATCTCATTTTCGTAGGACAAATTGACATGGAGCTAATCTTTACTCCAGATGCACAGTCCTCCAAAGCAGTTATCAAGGTAAACAGTATGGTAAATGAAAAGTACTACTGCTACATTGATGAGAAAGGCCAGTACTTACAGGATGTGAAAAAGTTCCGTAGCCTTGAACAGATTGAAGCTGAGTCAAAAGTTACCAAGAAAGAGGAACCAGTGAGAGAAGATTATCCTATTAGGGAAGTTGCAGCTCAAGAAGCTCATCTTGCTCAAAGAAAATCTAAACCTTCTGGCTTTGAAACTGCAGCTAAAATAGAACCAACAGATGAGAATCCTGTAATGGAAAACTATGTCCGCACCATAGCCAAAAGAGTAGCACTACAAGGCAATAAGATAACCAAAAGGACAATGAGAGCAAAATGCTTTGAACTCGTACAAATGGGAGACATCCCTACAGAACTAAAGGATGAAATCTACCAGTACATCAATGACAATTGTCCTGGAGAAAAATGATGTTCATATTGTCACATAAGAAGTATGGGGAATTTGAAGACTTTGATGTGTCTTCGGAATCTTCCCCAAACACTTCC
>JAGCXC010000060.1 GCA_017961515.1 Clostridiales bacterium
AAAATCAAAAAAATCAAAAAAAACATATAAAAACAAAATAAAAGAAAATCAAAAAGAATAAATAAAACAAAATCAAAAAATATATAAATTCCTAAAAATTAAAATATTCCTAAAATATAAAAATTCCTAAAAAAAGAATAAACAAAATATATAGAATAAATAAATACTTATAATAAAGATATAAATATTATATTATGAATAATAAAACATATAAAAGCAATTATCAATTGACTAGAAAATTAAATAAAATAAGTTTTATACAAAAACAAGCTATAAATAAGATATATTCTCTTTTTCTCCTAAATTTTCAGTGAAAAAAGAGAAGAAGAAAAGCCAAAGCCCCCACCTGTCAATAAAATTTTTGACGTTTGAGTTTCTTCAGTTCAGCACTGGCTGTAAAAAAAATTTTTGACAGCAGGGAGGAGGGGTAGCAACCCATTGAATGAGTGAATAATTGTAATAGTATACTACCGCGCGCACCAAGCAATTTTCAAAAACAAGGTATCCGTGCCTTGTTGTATAAGGTATATGTACCTGATTAATAAGGTATTTGTGCCTGGTAGTGTGGTATCATACCACGTTAGCAAGGTATAAATGCCTGCTGTATAAGGTAAGTGTGCCTTGCTTCTATTGTTGATTACAAGGTAAAAATACCTTACACAAGGTAGATATACCTTACATAAGGTAAAAATACCTTGCAATTATAAAAAAAATCATTATCTAGTATAAAGCGTAGCGCTATAAAGCGTAGCGCTGATATTTATATAGTAATATGTATGGATGTTCTTCACAAAGAGGGAGTTATTAAAGTTTTTGGGGAAAAATGAGAACGATAATAAGCTAGTGGATAGGATGATTAAGCGTTGAGAGGTTATTAGATTAGCAGATGGGTATGAGCTAGTAGAGGATGATGTTGAGGAATTAAAGTGAAAGATAAAAGAGCTTGAATGAAAAATTGAGGATTTAGAGAGAAAGGAGGAGGGGACTGATGGAGGAAGGATGCAAGTTTCTTCTTCTGATTTAGATTTGGCAAATCATTTGAGTAACGATTTAGAATATCTAAACAGAGAGTACGAGAAGTTAGAGGGATTATTAGATTATTCTTTGAGGAAATGTTATAATATTATGAAGAAGAAGGGGTTAGTAGGCTCTGAGGATATTTATGATGATTTTTATGCTGAGATAACCAAAGGTTATCGTGATAATAATATAACAGCTTGATACCAAGGTAAATCAGAGGTTAAAACTGATAACGAGGGAAGCGGTAGCGTGGTAGAATGTGGTAATGGTTGAGAGAAAGATTTAGGCTCAATTATGAATAAATTTGGTATTAAAAAAGCTTCAGATTTGATTTAATTTCTTTTACTTTCTAAACATAAATAAATGTCTGACTTCATCAATTTAGAAAACAAAAACAACCACGCAGGAGTGGAAAGGAGAGAAGCTTCAGAGAGAGCTGAAGCTATCTTAAAGTTAATCAACGAGTATAGGTTATATACTCACAGGTTTGAGAGTTTACCTACTTGGGATGTATTAGAGTTTCTGAGCAAGTTAGAGAAGGAGTTATTTAATAGATTTGGGGGAGATGTAGAGAATGGGGAGATAGATAAGTTAAGGAATGAGTATTTCTTAGTATTTGGGAAGAAACCTTTTATGGCTTGGGGAGTAGAAGATTTGAAGAAAAGGATAGAACAAGGAAAGGTAGAAGTTCCAAAGATTTCAGAAAAGACTTTACATTCTAAAAAGAGTAGATGGGGGAAGTAAGTAGAACTAATGCACCAAAGCGTAGCGCTGAAATAAAGAGATGACCTAACGAAAAAACGAAGAATTTGGTTGGGACTAGAGAGATTATTAGGGACTGAAAACCTTGAAGCTGAAAGTATAAGTGACCAGATAGACTAGCTGTAAAGAAAGGTTTAACAGAGAAACAGAAAGCTTTTGTAGATGAGTATTTACAGTCACATAATGCTACTGCTGCTTATAGAGCAGCTAAAGGTACTTTAGGGAATAGGGAAGAATGGATAGATAGTGATAGACCTAACTGAATGCAGATGAAGAAGGTAGAGAAGGTTAAGGAATATCTTATACAGAAATTAGCAGATGATGCTGAGTTATGTTTAGAGTTACAGATGGAGATGATACAGAATGAGGATATACCAGCAGCTGTTAGGATGGACTGAATAAAAGATAGACTTAATAGATTATGAGTAGGAAAGCAGAAAGAGGAAAGCCAATGATTTAGTGGAATATGAGAGGTTACTATTACTATTAAGCATAAACAACCAGAGATTACTGAATGAGAGGTAGTAGAGTGAAGTGTGGTAGAGTGAAGCGTAGTAGAAGCAGAAGATTTAACTCCTAAACAAGAAAACGATGTACAATAATACCAACATTATAAAAAACATTTCGTATAATCAGACAGAAATTCTGAATAATATTTGAATGTTATATTTATGAACTAATCAGTTTGACTGCGACATTACGGCAAGCACATTGAACTTCTATAAAGACTGAATACCTTTACCTAAACATCTATATGATGTGTATCCTCAAAGTGAGATAGTAGAGAAGATAGAGCCACGATGACCTATACCACTATGAGATGGTAGTATTCATTCAATAGTTATAGACTTACCATTTGTTATTACACCACCAAAAGCACCATCTATGCAAAAACCAAAGAAATGAAGAAATATAATCTCTAAAAGATTTGCTTCTTACTACCCTGCTAAAGAATTATATGATAGTTATTACCACCGAATAAAAGAGGCTTATAGAGTATTGGATGATGGTGGTGTATGTATATTTAAGTGTCAGAGTACGATAAGCTGAGGTATTAAACATAATGTAGAAGAATATAGTTATATGTGTTGAGAGAAAGTTTGATTTGTGATGGAGGATAAATTTACACTAATTGCAAAATCAAGAATTATAGGCAGAATGCAAAATCAAATACATTCAAGAAGTTATACATCTCAGTTCTTAGTATTCGTAAAGAGAAGTAGAAAGGCTAACGATTTTATTTATTCAGATTTATTAGATGGCTAAACTATTCCAACCTAATTTCGAGATGACTGAGAAACAAGCGGAGGCTTGGGAAGCTCTTACAGACAATACTCATAGGAATATCTGATTTGGAGGTTGAGCAGGGGGGTGAAAGTCGGTCGTTTGAGTTATGTGGCTGTGGTATATGGCTTGGAAATATCCTTGAACTAGGTGGTTTATAGGTCGTAGAGAGTTATCTAATCTTATGAAAACTACAGTTAATACCTACTATAAAATCTGACAAATCTATGAGATACCTAAAGAGTTTATGTGAAAACTAGATAAGAAGTACAATATAATTAGATTTGATAATGGTAGTGAAATTCTTTTGTTAGACTGTGCAACACAACCAGCTGACCCATTATTTACTAGATTTGGGTCTTTAGAGCTTACTTGAGGTTTCATAGATGAAGCAAATGAGATAGATGAGCAAGCTGTTACTATCCTAAAAACTCGTATTGCTAGGCAAAAAAACAAGGAATACTGACTTATCCCTAAATTATTATGTACCTTTAATCCAGACCAGTGACGAGTAAAGAGGACTTTCTATACACCACGAAAGTCTTGAACATTGCCAGAAGATACTATATTTATACCATCTTTAGTTACAGATAACGAGTTTATAGACCCAGAGTATATCACTCAGCTTAGGAACTCAACAGATGAGATTACTAAACAGAGGCTTTTATATTGAAACTTTGACTGGTCTTGAGATGCTGGAAAGCTATTTAGACACGATGAAATAGAAGACTTATTTGAAACTAATGTAGAAAAGAAGGACACAACTTATATCTCAGTGGATGTTGCTAGACTTGGAGATGATAAGACTGTTATTTGTATTTGGAGGGGGTTAGAATGTATCAAAATCTTACATTACGATAGAAATACTATTGATGATATAGCAGCCAGAATAAAGGACTTAGAGTATTCTTATTGAGTATCTAGACATAATATAGTAGTAGATAGTGACTGAGTTTGATGA
>JAGCXC010000061.1 GCA_017961515.1 Clostridiales bacterium
TACTAACAGCTACCTACCATCTCATGCTTCCACCTACTCTATCTCACAACTATTTATATATATATAATTTATAGCTACCACCAAAACTCTCTTCTTACACCTTACTGACCGCCCGCCGAACCAACCGCACACGCAGCTACTTTCAGACCATGTAGCCACACGCCCATAAGCAAGCCAAACAAGCTCCATACGACACGAAAGCTTCCTGCCCAAGCAAACGTCCGCCGGCTCTCAAAACAGCTCCCCACACGCCCCGCCGCAGAATTGCTATTTTACCCGCTCGCAAATGCTTCAAAACACGACATAATACGAATAGATGATTTTAGACAAAACTGAATAAGTCTGACTGTCCAACGTTAGAAATTGTTGTCGTAGTCCAAAGTTAATTTTCCTCAGTTGGACAAAAAGGACTTTCCTGCGACAGACTTGAAATAAGTCCTCTTAAAGAGGATTTTTGTTTATAATATGTTCATATGGTTATCAATATTACTAATGGCGAATTCTATAACGAGTATTTTGAAAAAAATACAAAAAGCAAAGGTATCCCTTTTAATGAAGCGATGATGTCTGGGCCAGCTACCTTTCCTATTTTTTCTAATGAGTTCATTGAAAGTAGAAGTAAATATCTCTCTATATCAAATGATGAGTATGTCTCAAAAATGAGTGAAATTATAGATTTAAAAAACTCAATCGATACAGTTACAACAATTAATCTATTTTTTGGTAATGATACCTTTTGCGTTATTAATTTACTAACATTGCTTGCTTATTTAGAACAACTAAAATACCAAGGCGTAGTTGTATTAAATATAATAGATGACTTTTCTTTTAAAACAATTAAATCAGGAATTCATATTACTCTCGGAACATACGCTGGTTTATATAAAAACATTATTATTAAAAAAGATAATCAAATAGATTTAAAAATATTAAATAAACGAGCGATTGATTTATACTTCGACTTCTTAGATGATGACGGCTATTTAGCCAGAATAGTAAAAGATAATTTGGATGATAGCGAAAACAAGATAATAGCGTTACTTCTCGATGCTTCCACTGAATATGGGCTGTCCGATTTGTTGGCGATCGAATTGATAAATAGAATAAAAGCAAATAATTAGCCATCCATTGTCTCATTTGGATGGCTTTTTCTTATGCTTTGGAGGAAAACGAAAATTGGACAAATGAGGAAAAAGTGATTTAGACAACGACAGAATGTAATTATCTAATCTCACTTATTCTCAATAGACTAAATCTCTCTATTCTCAATAATCACACTTAGATAACTACATAAAACATAAATAGATCTACCTTCAAGTAGGTCTTTTTATTATTATTATCGAAACGCAGTGAAGATAAAAACCGGGTGCTATGCACGTGAGAATCGGAATAGCTTCCTGCGATGTGAAAAAAACCTCATGTTATAATCAAAAAGGCTGACAACCGTTTGATATAACAGGAGGTGTATCCATGGATGACGATTTAAGTTTATCACACACGAGGTGGAACTGTAAGTATCACATCGTGTTCATTCCCAAATATCGTAGGA
>JAGCXC010000062.1 GCA_017961515.1 Clostridiales bacterium
CCAATGTTCCAGGTGTATATGGTGAAGTTGCGTATGCCTCAATCCTAAAAAAGGGCATAAAAAAAGAGCCAAGCAAGAGTAGTATTAATATAATTAATGCCTTATTGTTGCCCTTTAGGCATCGATACGCCCCCCCCCCTGACGTTGTTTTGTTGCAGCAAAATTATCTTTTATCATGTAAACATCTCTCCTTTCATTTATTGTAAAGGTTACATCGGATGTAATATTTTTTGCCTTAGTAGGGGATAGGGTACAAAAATTTGTAAGAATAAATTTGTCTTTATAAATGATAAGATTAATTTACAAAAATTAATTTGGTTGAAGCCCCGACCCTTTAGGGTCGGGGTAATTCAATTTTTACACAAGACACTAGCCAGCTCTTGTAACTCTTTTAAGTTGTCTGGAGTAATCGCTGATTTTATCGTAATGTCCTGTCCTATATATTTTATATTTTTTGATTTTTCGAACATATTTCTCATAATCTTTGCTGCTGTTGGCGCCCATGATCCGTTTTCTATAAAAGCCAATGTTCTGTCTTGATAATTTCTCTCAACTAAATTATTAATAAATTCACGCATAAATGGGAATATTTCGTTGTTATATGTTGTTGTAGCCAAAACCAATTTACCATATCTAAATGCGTCTTCAACTGCCTCTGCCATGTCACATCTCGCTAGATCTGTCAAAACAACCTTTGGGCATCCATTGGCTACAAGATTATTTTTTAATTCTTCCACTGCTCTTTTAGTATTACCATATACTGATGTATAGGCTATCATAACACCCTCTGTTTCATATCTATATGATGACCAGATATCATACAAATTTATATAATGCTCCAAATTTTCTTTTAACACTGGCCCATGAAGAGGACAAATACACTCTATATCAAGTGCCCCAACTTTTTTAAGAAGATTTTGAACTTGCATACCAAACTTTCCTACTATGCCAACGTAGTACCTTCTTGCTTCACAAGCCCACTCTTCTTTTGCATCTGATGCTCCAAACTTACCAAATGCATCTGCCGAAAACAAGACTTTAGCACTCTCATCGTAAGTAACCATAACTTCTGGCCAATGCACCATAGGTGCCATTATAAATCTTAAAGTATGTTTACCAAGCAATAATGTATCGCCTTCTTTTACAATTATCCTTCTATCTTCGTATTCCTCTCCATAAAATTGTTTCATCATAACAAATGCCTTGCTTGAAGCTACAATTGTAGTTTTAGGAAATCTTTCCATAAATTCTTTTACGCTACCCGAATGATCTGGCTCCATATGAGATATTATAAGATAATCTACATTCTTGTTTATCTGTTTTAACCAGTTTGATGACACCCTTTGATCAACTGAATCTATCACAGCATTTTTTTCATCTAGTATCATATATGAATTATATGCCATACCATTTGGCACTTCATACTGTCCCTCGAACAAATCTAAGTCATGATCATCAACACCTATGTGTAATATATCCATTGTTAATTCTTTCATAAGACCACCCTTTTCATATTATTTGATATTATCAACATAACTGATATCATCTCTATTTAAAACAACATAATTATATTACAGTCAACAATTATCTGCAAGTATTTCTCAGCTTATGAATTTTAATTGTTTTCGTCATTTGGTTGCTTTTTGCTGTCAAAATATGCTATAATTATAATAAGATACTTGTTACGGAGGTGTTTTTTCATGGATAGAAATTTATTAACTTTTATTATTGGAATTATACCTGTCATTATCGTAATAGCACTAGATATAAAAGTTTTTCACCCAAAAGAGCTATGTACCTACCCTATTGTAGTAAGCAGTATTGAATCGGAAATATGGATTCCTGATTACATAATATTATACAAAACAACTAATTATCCTATTTCATTAAGCCATAATGAATCAGAAATATGTATTAATAGCAAGAGTTAATTAGATATACATTGGAAAGGTACTCTCACCACCCAAGAGGTAGAGGCGTCTTGTTTTATCTCTTACTTGTAAAAGTGATGTATTCTCACTAAATCTTAAATAAAAAATGTGAGAACTTCTTCATACTTTGGAATAATTTTGTCGAAAATTAATAAGACAACTATAGTCTTGTACGCATAAAATGGACATAATGTATAAATTTCGGTACATATGATTATTGAGTGTCAAAGTATAAGTTTGAGGAGGGTTTTATTGTATGAAAAAACAGATTGTAAAAAAAAGTTTTGAAAGAATATTTGAGGTTATAGTAATCCCAGTGGCTTTGTTAGGATTGTTTGCTTTTGCGCCATGTGTAACTAGTTTTGTATATGCAGAAGATCTTCCTTGTGTGGAAGAGACACATGAGTGTGAAGGATTAGATTCAGATGAAGCCCAAGATGAAGAGACATATAAGTGGGGAAGAGTAGATTTAGATGAAGTCCAAGATGAAGAGACACACGAGTGTGAAGGAGCAAATTCGGACGAAGCCCAAGATGATTTAATTTTTGAAATAAATTCGTTAAATAGTAAATTTGTTTGGGGAGATAAGGTTTTTTCGCCGTATGTACAGCTAAGCTCGGGGAATAAGATAAACATAAATGATGTGTACGCTAAAACGGGACAGAAGTACTATACATTTGCATTTATGAACAATAATAATGGAATTCCTGCATGGAGAGGAAAGTATAATTATAATTCTGGATTGTATGATGAAGAAATAGATAAGTTAAGAAGAAATGGTGGGAATATAATAATATCGTTTGGTGGAGCGAATACAAAAGAGATGGCGCCTGCGATAAAGGATGTAAATAAGTTACAAGCGGCATATCAGAGCGTAATAGATTATTATGATTTGACATGGATTGATTTAGATATAGAAGGAGAAATTCTAAAGGATAAAGCAGCTAATACAAGAAGAAATAAGGCGTTAGTAGGCCTTCAGAAAAAAAGACCGAAGGTGGTATATTCATATTGTTTACCAGCAGATCCAAGAGGTTTATCATCTAAAGCAGTAGCTTTATTAAAAGATGCAAAAGAACAGGGAGTTCGAGTAGATGTGGTAAATGTAATGGCGATGGACTACGGTGATAGTATCGCACCTAATCCTGAAGGAAAGATGGGTTACTATGCAATAAAAACTGCAGAGGAAACAAAGAAACAATTGGAGAAGATAGGATATAAAGATACCAAAGTTGGAGTAACAGTTATGATTGGTATGAACGATGTTAAATCAGAGATATTTAGAATAAAGGATGCAAAAGAATTATTGGCATGGGCAAATAAGACAAGTTGGGTTAGGTATTTAGGATTTTGGTCAGTTAATAGAGACAACGGAAACGGAAGTGGAGCAAAAGAAGCAAACGGAAAACACAGTAGCATTAGTCAGTCCTTATATGAATTCACTAACGTATTTAAAGCATTTAAAAAAGATGGAACTATGTCAAATTTTACAGCAAGTACAAATCTTGCATTAAAAAAAAATGTGACATGTTCTAGTGTAGAGGAAGGAACAGACTTAGTTGCAAAAAACGTTGTTGATGGGGATATGGAAACACGCTGGGCAAGCGAGGAAAAGAAGAATAATCCTGAATGGATACAGGTGGATTTAGGGAAAAAAATGATAATAAATAAGGTTGATATAAGATGGGAAGCTGCGTATGCAAAGGACTTTAAAATAGAGGTATCAACTGATGGGAATACGTATAAGACAGTAGCTACAGTGGATAATAATACTAGTACATCAACTAGCAATACGTTTGCATCTGTAGATGCAAGATATGTAAGAGTATATTGTACTAAAAAGGCTACAGAGTACGGCTATTCTATATTTGATATAGGCGTGTACAACACAAGACAAACTCCAGAGAATACAAATCTTGCACTAAAAAAGCCTGTAATATGTTCTAGTGTAGAAGAAGGAACAGACTTAGTTGCCCAAAACGCCGTTGATGGAACGAGAAAAACACGCTGGGCAAGCGAGGAAAAGAAGAATAATCCTGAATGGATACAGGTTGATTTAGGATCTGTGATGACAATAAATCAGGTTGATATAAATTGGGAAGCTGCATACGCAAAAGAGTTTAAGATAGAAGTATCAACTGATGGTAAAACATATAAGACAGTAGCTACAGTTAAAGATAATACTAAAACTGATACATATACAGAATTTGATGTGGTAGATGCAAGGTATGTGAGGGTATATTGTACAGAAAAAGCAACTGAATACGGGTACTCAATATATGAGTTGGGTGTATTTAATGTACAAAGATAATGTTAATGTGAATATAGCTTTTCACAAAGCAGAAATATTTACTATAACGTAGAATTTCAATAATATAACGAGAAATAAAAACCTAATCTCGGGTAATAGATGAAAATAACCAAAAGTTGATTTGACTATTAGTTTTATTAATTGTACAATACTAATTGTGTTTGAAAGACGTTCCTCAATAGCTCAGCTGGCAGAGCATGCGGCTGTTAACCGCAGGGTCGTAGGTTCGAGTCCTACTTGAGGAGCCACACAAGGGCCTTTAGCTCAGTTGGTCAGAGCAACCGGCTCATAACCGGTTGGTCCGGGGTTCGAGTCCCTGAAGGCCCACCATAGTTTGGAAGACTATTAAGGTATTAGTAGTCTTCCTTTTAGTATATAGATATTTGTTATAGGATGATAAATTGATCCTTAAATTAATGGAGTATGTAGAGTTTGAAGAGAGGGGCTTTAGAAAATTGCAATGGATGTTAAAATAAAACGTGGAGATATAATAGATGGTAGTGAAGTTTTTGTACCATCATCCAAATCTCATTCTATAAGAGCTGTTTTCATAGCAGGATTAGCAAAAGGAAGATCTTACATAGAAAATTTATTATTGTCGGATGATGTTATGTCGGCTATAGATACAATGAGAAAGTTTGGTGCAATTATAGATATAAATAATGATTGTGTTATTATTGATGGAGTTGGGGGCAAAGTTGTTGCACCCAATGAGGTAATTGATGTAGGTAATTCTGGTACGACTCTAAGGTTTGCGATGTTGGTTGCAGCAAGTGCAAATGGAACAACTACATTAACTGGTGATAGTCAAATACAAAAAAGACCAATAGGTGAGTTGGCGAGGTTGATAAAAGCTTTGGGTGGATCAATAGAGTTTTTAAAAAATGAAGATTTTGCGCCAGTTAGAGTCACAGGAAAGATATATGGTGGGGTTTCGTTATTGGATGCGTTTTCGTCACAGTATTTGTCATCTGCACTAATAACTTGTCCGCTACTTTCAAAAGATACCAACATCAATTTAGTTCGGCTAAATGAAAGGCCATATGTTGATATGACGTTGTGGTGGCTAGATAAACAAAATATAAAATATATAAATAATTTGCCAGATCGCATAACAATATTTGGGGGTCAAAGTTTTAGTGAGTTTAGTGATAAAATATCAGGGGATTATTCTTCGGCTACTTTTTTTATTGTGTTGGCAGCAATATCAGGGAGGAGAATAGTGCTTAAAAATTTAAAGCTTGATGATAAGCAGGGAGATAAAAAAGTACTTAGCGTAATTGAGTCTTTTGGTGCACATGTTATTTGGCAAGATGACGCAGTTATTGTTTGTGGTAAAAAACTGGTTGGACGTGTAGTTGATATGAATGATATACCTGATGCATTGCCAGCAATGGCAGTGTTAGGATGTTTTGCTTCGGGGGAGACACGACTTATCAATGTGTTGCAGGCACGATATAAGGAAACAGATAGAATTCATGTTATGTGTGAGGAGCTTTCAAAAGTAGGCGCAAATATACAGGAACTGCAAGATGGATTAATTATAAAAAAAAGTGATATGCACGGTGGAGAGGTGTCTGGTCACAAAGATCACAGGGTTGTTATGGCATTGGCTATATTAGGGGCATGTGTTAAGGAAAGTGTGATTTTAAAGGATGCAGAATCGGTTAATATCACATTTCCAGGCTTTTTTGAAGTATTACAGCAAATGGGAGCAAAAGTTTTTTTAGGTAATACTTGACTTATGGTATAATAATTTGGTTTAATAGAAGTGTAGTGGTTTGAAAAATTCATGCTTTTTTTAGTTGTCTGTTTATAAAGGTTGAGATCTCTAGAAGTGGTCTTGACTTAGAAATATATGTATAAGTTTTTTAGCAAGAGAAAAAAACACAGAAAGGAAAAGGCATATGATAACAATAAAAAATCTAACCAAGAAGTACGGAAGTATTTATGCCATAAAAGATTTGTCGTTTGAAGTGCAAGAAGGTGAGGTTATAGGTTTTTTAGGTCCTAATGGTGCGGGCAAATCTACTACTATGAACATATTAGCTGGTTGTATACCGGCGACAAGTGGAGAAGCAAGCATAGCAGGACACAGTATAATGGGAGAGCCACTTGAAGTAAAAAAGAGAATTGGATATCTCCCTGAAATTCCGCCATTATACCAAGATATGCGTGTTATAGAATATCTTAAGTATGTAGCAAAATTAAAAAGAGTTCCTAAAAAAGAAATACCTAATCAGTTAGAGTATGTTATTGAAAAACTTAAAATTGAAGATGTTAAGTGTAGGAAAATAAAAAATTTATCTAAAGGATATAAGCAAAGAGTTGGTTTTGCACAAGCGATATTAGGACATCCAGATGTATTGATATTAGATGAGCCAACAGTTGGCCTTGATCCAGAGCAAATAATAGAGATAAGAGAATTGATTAAAAATTTGGGTGGAGAGCACACAGTTATTTTAAGTTCACACATACTTTCAGAAATAAGTGCTGTTTGCAGCAAAGTTATTATAATAAATAATGGTGAGATTGTTGCAGTAGACACGCCTAGTAATTTGTCTAGAATGTTAGATGTTAAGAAAAAGTTGGTTGTAGTTTTGGAAAGTTCAATGGATGCAACTTTTGATTTATTAAAGACAGTAAATGGTGTCGAAAATGTTATCTTTATTGAAGAGAAAGATGGTTGTGTAACCTATGAGCTTGAGTGTGTAAAAGATGTAGATGTAGAAAAAAATATTTTCTTTGTGTTGGTAAATGAACAAATTCCACTAAAAGAGATAAAAAATGTAGAGGTTTCATTGGAAGACGTATTCTTGGAGATAATAAGATCTAATAAAAAATTTAATGAAGAACCAGTTAATGCTGAAGATGTAGCGGATATAAGTGAAGAGGATTCCAATAAGGGTGAAGAAGTTGAAGAAATAGATTCAAATGAGAGTGAAGAAGTCGAGGAAATAGATTCAAATGAGAGTGAAGAAGTCGAGGAAATAGATTCAAATGAGAGTGAAGAAGTCGAGGAAATAGATTCAAATGAGAGTGAAGAAGTTGAAGAAATAGATTCAAATGAGAGTGAAGAAATCGAGGAAATAGATTCAAACGAGAGTGAAATAAATAAAGACCAGAAAGATGATGTAGTACAACAAGAGGATGAGGAGGATAAGAATGATACAAATATTTAAGAAAGAGCTTAAATCGTATTTATTAAATCCACTAGGGTACGTATTTTTGGTTGTATTTTTTTGTATTGTTAGTATGTTGTTTTATATGTACAATTTAGAGCAAGAGGTAAGTAATTTCGGTGTAGTGTTGGCAAATTTGCGTATAGCGCTTATGATATTTATACCAGCAATAACAATGAATTTATTAGTTGAGGAAAGAAGAAATAAAACAGAGCAACTATTATTTTCGGTGCCAGTTACAATAAGTGATATAGTTATAGGAAAATTTTTGGCAGCAACTGCTATGCTTATAATAACAATAGTTTTAACTATGTTGTATCCAGCCATGTTATTAATTGTGACACCAATATACATTCCGTCATTGATAACATCATACATAGGATTTTTAGCATTAGGTATGTCGCTTATAGCTATATGCATGTTTATATCCTCATTTATGGAAAATTCGATTATATCTTTTATAGTGGGATTAGGTACAATATTTTTTATTTGGTTAGGCGAACATTTAATTGGTGTAATGAAGATAGAAATACTTTCTGAAATAGTAGATACACTTTTAGATACGTTTTGTTTAATGAGAAAATATATGGAGTTTAATGGAGGGCTTTTGAACATATCCACAGTGTGGTATTATCTTACAATAGTAGTTATGTTTGTGTTTTTGACTATTAGACAAATAGAACGAAGAAGAATAGGCTAAGGGAAGGAGACCTAACATGAAAAACGAACGCGTAATATATAGAGTGGCGAATTGGGTGATTATGGTATCTGTTATTGCGATTATGATTTTGTTAAATTATTTTATTAGGGATGCTAGCTGGAGAATAGATTTAACCGAAACAAAAACAGATACGTTAACTAAGGAGACAATAGATTACATAAAAACAGTAGATAAAGACATGACTATTATAATATTAAAGCAAGACACACCAGATGACAGTTACATAGAAAGAATAGCCAAACTTTATCATAAGGTTAATCCAAAGATAAAAGTTAAGATAGTGGATCCAGACAAAAATCCAGTGCAGATAGAGAAGTATTTGAAAAAAGATGAAACATTAAGATTAGGAAGTGTTGTAATAGATGATGGTAACAGGTGGGAGCTAATCAATATAGTAAGTATGGGTGGTCAAGATTCAAACGGAAATATAGTAATGAAGGTAGAAAGCAAAATAACAAACACAATAAACAAATTAATGGTAGATAGAGATAGTACAATATATCTCTTAACTGGGCATGGCGAAAAGGATATAAATGGTATATATGATATAAAAGAGGATTTAAATGACATTATGTTTAGTGTGGTGAATTTGAATTTATTGGCAGAAGGAAAAGTGCCTGATGATGCATATTCATTAGCAATACTTGGACCAACAAAAGATATATCCGATAAAGAGCGAGATATAATAAAAGAATATTTAGAAAATGGTGGAAACATCACAATGGCAATTGATGTAGACACAACAAACAGTAACTTCAAAAACATAAAAGAAATAATAACAGGATATAACTTGAAATTAGAGGATAATTTTGTGTGTGAAGGCAAAGGACATTGTGCGGCAGACGAGCCAATAGCGTTGTTGCCAAGGCTTAGTTACAACAAATACACTCAAAACATTATAAGAAATGGGCTAACTATTTATATGCCATTAGCAAGAAGTATAGACCTTATAGACAAAGAAAATAAGGATGTGGAAGCAACACCTATTTTGATGACATCAGAAAAATCGTGGGCTGAGACAAATTATGAAGAATTGCCTCCAGTAAAAGATGAAAAGGATGCAAAAGGTCCATTAGCGGTGGGTGCTATTGCAATAAAGAAAAATGAAGACAAAGAAAGTAAGCTTGTTTTGTTTGGAAATTCAATTTTTATAGATAATCAACTTTTAAGACAATATGCTACATTAGGTAATAAAGAAGTATTTACAACATCAATAAAGTGGTTTGAAACAGAAGAAATAACAAAGATAGAAGTGAAGCCTAAATTAGTAAAAGCAGCAAAATATACTACAAATTCTAATAAGAAATTAATGTTAGCAGCTGGATCATTAAGCATTCCTTTAGTGTTAATGGCGGCTGGAGCATTTGTTTTCATCAAAAGGAGAGATTAGTATATGAAAGATATAAAAGATAAAATGATACGAAGTGCAATAATATCAGTGTTTGTGTTGGTGATGGTTATAATAGCATTGTTTTATTATAGGTCTAAAGATCCTATGAAGGTCGACACAGAAAACAAGAAGCTGATTGAGATAACAATACCAGAAATTGAGGCAGTAGATTATATTGATAATAGTTATGATAAAGTACGAGTGTTTATGAAATTTGGAAGTGGGAGTAAGGGGCTTGAGCTTTTAGAAAGGCGTACAGTAGACAAAAAGACAGGAGAGAAAGCCGAAGACGTAGGGAAGAAGCCATCTGAGAATTCTATTAGGTTATTCGAGTTTACGCTAACAAGTTTAGACTCGGTAAAAACTGTAGCAGATAGTGCGACCAATCTTGAACAATACGGGTTTGATGAGCCTATTTGTGAAATTATAATGACCTTGAAAAATGGGGACAAAAAAGGGTTAAAGGTTGGAAAAAGGCTGTTGACGACAACGAATGCCTATTATCTTAAGTTAGATGATGATGAGAAAATATATGTTTTATCACAATGGGATTTGAACAATTTCTTGATGACTGATAATAATATTATAAATATGTGATGAGAAACAGAGAAAATAGACTATCTTCCATTTTAGGATGGGGTTAGTCTATTTTTGCTTGTGAGAAACCCAAAAGATTATTAATTATATGCCCTGGTTTTAGTGGAAGCCAGAGCATTTTTGACGCAAAATGCTTTGACTTTTTATGAAAAGTGTGATATTATTTTGCCGAAAGGTGTGTTTAATATTAAGATTGTATGAAAAATGTGTAGTGTACGATTGCACGATATATTGAAAATAGTGTTGCCATGGTAGGTGTAGAATATGTGTGAGTGTGAGAATAAAGTTTGGAAGTACAAGTACATAGATGAATCAAAAGTGCAAGAGATAAAAAGTAGAGTTTTAGTGTCTGATTTTTTAGCAAAGGTTTTAGCTACTCTAAACGTTGATGTTGAAGATATGGAGAGCTTTTTGAAACCTAGGCTTAGTAGTATGAATGATCCTTTTTTATTAAAGGATATGAACAAGTGTGTGTACAGGATCGTAAAAGCATTAGATGATGGAGAGCATATTGTTATATTTGGTGACTATGATGTAGATGGCATAACGAGCACCGCTATAATGTATGATTTTTTAACTGAACTGGGTGGTAAGGTGGATTACTACGTGCCTAACAGACTAAGTGAAGGTTATGGGCTCTCTAAAAGTGCTGTTGATAATGCTCTAGAGAAAAAGCCAGATCTTATAATTACAGTTGATTGTGGAATAACTAGTGTGCAAGAGGTCGACTACATAAGGTCAAAGGGAGTAGAAATTATAATAACAGATCATCATGAGTGTGGTAGTAAGTTACCTAATGCGTACGGTGTTATTAATCCTATGCGGGATGATAATAAGTATCCATTTAGGTCGTTAGCTGGAGTTGGGGTTGCACTAAAGCTTATTATTGCGTTGTGTAAAGAAAAAGATTTTGGTGATCAATATCTAAAATATATGGACATCGTTCTCTTAGGGACAGTGGCAGATGTTGTGAGTTTAACGGACGAAAACAGAGCTATGGTTAGGTATGGGCTAAAGAAAATGAATAAAATGCCAAACCTGGGTATAAGCAAACTTATAGAGGCAAGTGGAATTAGGTCAAGGGAAATAACTACATCGAATGTAGGTTTTGGGTTAGCTCCGAGGTTGAATGCTGCGGGTAGGCTTGGTGATGCGACTCAATGTGTTGAATTACTTACGACGCGTGATAAAAATAGAGCAGAGCATATAGCTAATTTTTTGGAGCACGAGAATAGGGAAAGAAAAAAAACAGAACAGGCTATATTAGAAGAGGCACTTGAGAAAATAAAAGCTAATGGTTTAGATAAAGATAAGGTTATAGTTGTGTCAGATGAGAATTGGCATAGAGGTGTTATAGGTATAGTAGCATCTAGAATAACAGATATGTACTTTAAACCGTCGATAGTACTAACAATGAAAGACGGTATTGCTAATGGTTCAGCAAGGAGCATAAAGAATTTTGACTTATTTTGTGCGATTAGCGAGTGTAAAGATTTATTAGTTAATTTTGGTGGACACAAGATGGCTGCGGGATTGACAATAAATCAGAATAATATAGATTTGCTAAGAAAAAGGATAAATGAGTATGCTGATGAGAAGTTGGACTTAGAGGGTATGCGTGATGTATTAGATATAACAATGCAGCTAGATATTACGGATATTACTTTGGAGAATGCCAAGAAGTTAGAGCACTTAAAGCCGTTTGGTTCTGATAATCCAGTTCCAATCTTTTCATGTTATAATATGAAAGTGGTAGGCATAAGGGTAATGACAGAGGGTAAACATCTAAAGTTGGTATTGGGGGGAGGAAATTTAAATAGTACAGTAGAAGCGTTAGGTTTTAATATGGGCAATATAGCAAGGACTATCCATGTAGATGATCATGTGGATGTAGTGTTTGAATTAGGCAGGAACAACTGGAATGGGAGAGAGAATGTTCAGATGATTATAAAAGATATGATCAAGTATGATGGTTAGTAATTTTTAAATAGTTAAAATATAAAAAGATAAGCTATGAATTTAGGAGGATGACGAAATGGATTTAAAGCAAAAACTTAGGCATGTTATGAATTTTCCAAAGGAGGGAATAGATTTTATTGATATAACGACAGTATTGCAAGATGCTGATGCGTTGGCGGACTGTATGGATAAGATGAAAAAGGAGATAGACAAGTTCGAAGATTTTGAGTTGGTTGTAGGTCCAGAGTCAAGAGGTTTTATATTTGGTACACCAATAGCATGCGCGCTAAAAAAAGGATTTATTCCGGTAAGAAAAAAAGGAAAGTTGCCGTATAAAACAATAAGCGAAAACTATGAATTAGAGTACGGATTTGATGTTCTAGAGATGCATCAGGATGCAATAAAAAAAGGACAAAAAGTTATAATAGTGGATGATTTGTTGGCAACGGGTGGTACTACAGAGACGATAATTAAGTTAGTAGAAAGGTTAGGCGGAATAGTAGTAGGTGTAGTTTATTTTGTAGAGCTAACAGAGCTTAGAGGAAGAGAAAATCTAAAGGGATATAACGTTTCATCATTAGTACAATTTTAGCAATATTTTTGTGAAGATAAAGAATACATAGCGATTTTAGGTTGGGATTTATATGCAAGGTTATTAGTGTGATTGTTAAATAAGGAAATATAGGAGGGGTGTCTTTTGTTAACTGAGTTATATGATAAACTGATAAAGAGAATAAGAACATACAACGAACACGGTGATTTAAGTCTGATAGAAAAGGCATATTTAGTTGCAAAAGATGCTCATGCTGGACAAGAAAGGCTTTCAGGAGAGCCTTTTTTGGTACATCCACTAAAGGTTGCATATATTCTAGCGGAGATTGAGTTAGATACAGTGGCAATAGTTGCTGCTATATTACATGATGTAGTAGAGGATACTTCATACACAAAGGAGCAATTGCAAGAAGAGTTTGGTGAAGAAGTATACATGTTAGTTGATGGTGTAACAAAATTAGGTAAGATATCTTATACAACAAAAGAGGAACAGCAGGTAGAAAATTTAAGAAAAATGTTTTTGGCAATGGCAAAAAATATACGTGTTGTGTTGATAAAGTTGGCTGATAGATTACACAATATGCGTACTTTAAAATATATGCCTAAGGATAAACAGTACGAGAAAGCTAAAGAAACGCTAGAGATTTATGCACCACTAGCACATAGGCTTGGTATATCCAAAATAAAGTGGGAGTTGGAGGATTTAAGTCTTCGGTACTTAGATCCAGATGGATATTATGAGCTTGTTAATAAGATTGCTACGAAAAGACAAGAAAGAGAAGTATACGTAGAAGACATAGTAAATACGCTCAAAGAGAAAACAAAGGAATTGGGTATAAAATGTAGTGTTGATGGGAGGCCAAAGCATTTCTATAGTATATATAGAAAAATGAAGACGCAACAAAAAACGTTGGAGCAGATATATGACTTATTTGCGCTAAGGGTTATAGTGTCGACGGTGAAAGAATGTTATATGGTGCTAGGATTGGTACATGATTTATACAAACCCGTACCGGGAAGATTCAAAGACTATATAGCTATGCCAAAAGCAAATATGTATCAATCTTTACATACGACACTAATAGGTCCTAAGGGTTTTCCTATAGAGATACAGATACGTACATGGGATATGCATAAGGTAGCCGAGGTAGGTATCGCTGCACACTGGAAGTATAAAGAGGGCAAGACTAATAATGATTTAGATGCGAAATTAGAGTGGCTTAGAATGATATTAGATTGGCAAAAGGATACAAAAGATGCAAGACAATTTATGAAAAGCTTGAGAGTTGAGTTGTTCGAAGAAGAAGTATTTGTTTTTACACCAAAGGGTGATGTTGTAAGCTTGCCATATGGATCTACACCTATAGATTTTGCGTATCGTATACATAGTGATGTTGGTGATAAAATGATGGGGGCTAAAGTAAATAACAAGATAGTTACGTTAACATACAAGCTTAAAAATGGTGATATAGTAGAAATTTTGACTTCGGCTAGTGTTCAGGGGCCAAGTAGAGATTGGCTAAAAATAGTAAAAAGTTCTCATGCTAGAAATAAGATAAATCAATGGTTTAAGAAAAATAAAAAAGAAGAGAATGTGTTGAGAGGAAAAGAGTTATTAGAAAGAGAGTCTAAAAAGTCAGGTATTAGTTTTGCACATATAGCAAGTCAAGAAAATATAGAAGAGATATGTAACAAGTATAAACTAAATGGAATAGAGGAACTATACTTAAATTTGGGTGTGGGAAATATCTCGCCTAAAAAGATAATAACCTTGGTTAAGGTAAAAGAGGGGCTAGAGAGAGAAAATGATGAACTAGGAACTAACGTTAATGACAAGCAACATAAAAAGAAGGATTCGTCTTTAAATCACCAAAAGGGAGTTATAGTAAAGGGTGTAAATAACTGCCTAGTGAAGTTTTCGCAGTGTTGTAATCCAGTCCCAGGTGATGAGATAGTTGGTTTTATAACAAAAGGCAGAGGAGTTTCTGTCCACAGGAGTGATTGTGATAATGTAGTATTGGATTTGCAAAATAGAGGAAGACTTATAGAGGTTAGTTGGATTGAGAAGAATAAGGATTACTACAAAACAGATATAAAGATAAAGGCGAGTGATAGAGTGGGTCTTATTGTTGAGGTAACCAATATTACAAATGATTTGAAGATACCGTTGATATCTCTAAATGCACAAAGAAAGAAAAATAGAACAGCGGAGATGATAATTACACTTAAGATATCCAACACCAAAGAGCTGGATAAAATTATAAAGAGATATTCTGCTATAGAAGGAGTATACTATGTAGAAAGGAAGAAAGGGTAGGTATGGGCATAGTTTGCATTGACAGTGGTATGTTACAATCTAATGTATATATTATAAAAAATGGAAATGAGTGTGTTTTAATAGATGCGGGTTGTAGTGCAGCAGATATATTAAAAGAGCTGTCTTGTAAAGAGCAAGTTAAGTATATTATTCTAACCCATGGACATGTTGATCATATATGTAGTGCTGATGAAATACGTAAGGAGACGGGTGCTAAGGTAGTTGCGTATAAAGATGAAGAATCTTTATTGAAGAATGCAAATTATAATTGTTCGTATTATATTTGTGGAAGGCCTTATAGTATTTGCCCTGATATATTAGTAAGTGAAGATGATGTTATCAAGTTGGGTGAAGATATATTTTCATTTATTTATACACCAGGGCATACTAGCGGTAGCATGTGTGTAAAATACAAAAATGTGATTTTTACGGGAGATACGTTATTTAAGGGATCAGTTGGAAGATGTGATTTTCCAACAGGAGATGAGGAAGATCTTATTTACTCTGTGAAAAAGAAGCTTTACATTTTGGAAGATGATATGGTTGTTTATCCTGGGCATGGAGATGTTACGACTATAGGATGGGAAAAGAAAAATAATATTATAGGAGATTAAAGTGGAGCTTTATAATAAATTTTCAACTTATTTGAAAAATAGATATGGAGAGAAAGTGTATAAGATTCCAATAAACGTTCCCGTTACGTGCCCGAATAGGGATGGGACTATAGGAAAATCTGGGTGTATATTTTGTGGAGATGAAGGTGCAGGATTTGAGACAATTGACAATTGTGTGCCGGTGGGGATACAATTACAACGCAATATAGAGTATATAGGCCCAAAATACAACAGTCGTAAATTTATTGCGTATTTTCAAAATTTCACAAATACATATTTAGAATTATCTAAATTTAGGGAATATATAAATGCGAGCATAAGGTCGGATATTGTTGCAATATACATATCTACTAGGCCAGATGTCATAAATGATAGATATTTGGAGTTTTTAAAAAAGACTAAAGAAGAGTATAATGTAGATATAGTGATTGAGCTAGGGCTTCAGACTATCAACATAAGAACTTTGAAATTTTTGGAGAGAGGGCATACCTTAGCGCATTTTGTTGATGCTGTGCTTAGGATAAAAAAATATGGGCTTTATGTGTGTGCACATATGATATTGGATATACCATTAGATGATATAGATGACGTAATAGAGGGAGCACGGATGTTGTCAGTATTAAGGGTGGATCAGGTTAAATGTCATTCGATGTATATATTAGATAATACCAAACTTGGATCCTATTATAAGGAAGGCAAAATAGTGCCAATTAAGAAGGAAGAGTATATAGATAGGACAATAAATTTTTTAGAAAATTTATCTTGCGATGTTGTTGTGCAAAGGCTTTTAGGTAGAGCACCAAAGGGAAAAACATTATTTTGTAATTGGGATACTAGTTGGTGGAAGATACAAGATAAAATAGAGAAAGAGATGATAGCCCGAGGTAGTTATCAGGGCAAAAAGTGTGATTGTATGAATGGCGTAAAAATACTTAGCAGGCTAATAGATAAGTAAATTGCATGAGAGGGGAGAAGAAAATTTGATTATATTAGGGATAGATCCAGGCTTTGCAATTACAGGTGTAGGGGTGATAGAATACAAAAATAATAAGTTTAAAGTATTAGATTATGGTGCGATAACAACGGATAGTGGATTAAAGTTGTCACAAAGGTTACTTTTATTGTACAATAAATTGGAAAATGTTATAATAAAATACAATCCCGATGTTGTTGCGATAGAAGAATTGTTTTTCAATAAAAATATAAAGACTGCGTTGAATGTTGGACATGGTAGAGGAGTTGTGTTGTTGGCAGCGGCAAAAAATAATAAAAAAATTTTTGAGTATACTCCATTGCAGGTTAAACAATCGGTTGTAGGTTATGGCAGAGCAGAGAAAAATCAGGTTCAGCAAATGGTTAAAATGATATTAAATTTAAAAAGTATACCAAAGCCAGATGATGTAGCGGATGCTCTAGCTGTTGCAGTGTGTTGTGCACATTCAAATAAAATAGGGGAAGAGGGGAGTTAAGTATGATTTCGTACATAAAGGGAAAGGTTGACTTAAAAGAAAGTAATTTAGTAGTTGTTGAAAATAATGGAATAGGGTATACTATATATACATCAACTGTAACTATAAATGACATAAATGTAGGTGATGAGGTAAAGCTATACACGTATATGAATGTCAAGGAAGATGCGATTGCATTATATGGTTTTTTAAAAAAAGAAGAGTTAAATTTATTTAAAATGTTATTGTCGGTGTCTGGAGTAGGTCCTAAAGTAGCGCGAGCAGTTTTATCCACTTTAACGTTAGCTAAGTTTAGTGTGGCAGTTATAACAAAGGATGAAAAAGCCTTAACGAGGGCGCCTGGAGTAGGGAAGAAGGCAGCCCAGAGGATCATACTAGAGCTTCAGGATAAGATAAAAAGTGAGGAGATAAGTTTTAGAAATGATACCGAAGTACAGTATGTAGCGACTAATGAAGATGGAGCTGTAAGGGAGGCTATTAGTGCATTAATTGTATTGGGTTACGACTATAATCAGGCACAAACATTGATTGGATCGATATATAAAGCTGGAATGGGTGTAGAGGATATAATAAAGATGGCACTAAAGGCATCTATAGCCTAAGGAGAGGGAGATAGATATGGATGAAGAGAGAATATTAGGAGGAGAAATGATTAGTGAGGACAAAGAAGAAATTTCTTTGCGTCCTCATAGATTGGACGAGTACATAGGTCAAACTAAAATAAAAGAGAATCTTATGGTGTTTATTGAAGCTGCTAGAGAAAGGAAAGATGCATTAGATCATGTATTGCTTTATGGACCACCTGGACTTGGTAAAACTACGCTTGCTAATATAATAGCAAAAGAGCTTGGGGTAAACTTCAAAATAACGTCAGGCCCGGCTATAGATAAGGCAGGAGACTTAGCGGCTATATTGACTAATTTGGGTGAGTATGATGTCTTGTTTATAGATGAAATACACAGGCTAAACAAGAGTGTTGAAGAGATATTGTATTCAGCAATGGAGGATTATGCATTAGACATAATTATAGGAAAAGGGCCTAGTGCAAGATCACTTAGAATAGATCTACCTAAATTTACATTAGTTGGAGCTACAACTAGAGCAGGGCTTTTGTCTTCTCCATTACGGGATAGGTTTGGTATAATAAATAAACTTGAGATGTATACACCAGATGAGCTAGCAAGGATAACCATGCGTTCGGCAAATATTCTTGGAGTAGAGATAGATGATGATGCAGCATTAGAGATCGCGAAGAGATCTAGAGGGACTCCAAGGATTGCTAATAGATTACTAAAGAGAGTGCGTGATTTTGCTCAGATAAGGGGTAACGGCGTTATAAAAAAAGAGATATCTAAGGGGAGCTTAGATTTGCTAGAGGTAGATCCAATAGGCTTAGATTCAGTGGATAGGAATATGCTAATGACGATAATAGATAAATTTGCGGGAGGGCCAGTAGGATTAGACACATTGGCTGCTTCAACGGGAGAAGAGTCGGGTACAATAGAAGAGGTGTATGAACCATATTTGTTGCAGTTGGGTTTTATCAGTAAGACACCTAGAGGCAGAGTTGCAACAAAGCTTGCGTATGAACATTTAGGTTTAAGGTATGAGTAAGAGAGGAAGTGAATGGATGAAGTTGTTGATTCATATATGTTGTGGGCCATGTGCAGTATATCCAGTAGATGTTGTAAAAAAAGAGGGAATAGAGTTTGATGGATATTTTTATAATCCTAATATACATCCTATAGATGAGTTTGAAAGAAGGATGGAGAATGTCAAGATATTATCCGATAAAGAAAATATTCGGGTGTACTACGACAGTGAGTTTTTGCAAAGTGTGTGGGAAGAGTACACCGATAAAGAAAAACGATGCAAAATGTGTTACACTAAAAGGCTTGAGAAGGCGGCAAAGTTCGCAAAGGAAAATAATTTTACTGCATTTACTACAACATTACTGGTTAGTCCTTACCAAAATCATCAATTTATAAAAGACTTAGGAGAGAACTTGGCTAATGAATATGGCATAGAATTTTTTTATAGAGATTTCAGGGTTGGATTTAGAGAAGGACAGAAAAAAGCCAAAGAGATGGGCTTGTACAGACAGAAATATTGCGGTTGCATAAAGTCTAAGGAATATAAATAAAAAAAAACAAGAGGTGATGCATTTATGAAGAAGTTGTTTATGGTAGTAGTGGGTTTTATAGTTGTGCTAAGTGCTAGTATTACGTTTGCGGCAGATGGTTTGGTAGGCCTATGTAATGTAAAATATCTAGAGGATGAAAACGATGGAAAGGTAATAGTGAATTTTTCAGATAGCGTAGGAGAGCCGGTAGTAAGAAAATTTGAAGATCCTAAGCGATTGGTTATAGACTTTAATCAATCATCGACAAAAGATGCCACAAAAACTATAGAGGTCGGGAATGCACAAATAAAACAGGTAAGAATAGGGCAATTTAATCCAACAACAGTGCGAATAGTATTAGACTTAAATAAAGATATCAAGTATGATATACAAAGAAAAGGCGCAACATATGAGATAGTTGTACCCAAGGATAAGCCAATTTGCGAGAGTAACAGTAAAGAGTCACCAGTTATTACACCTAGTGCGGCACCAGTGGTGGTGAAACAAAGTAAACCGAGTCCTATGGCTAAACCTATTGAACATAAAAAAGATGACATGGAAAAAAATAAAGTATCTATTGAATATAAAAAGCTGGATAATGACGAGTACGCCAAGATAAAGGTAACGGACTATAAGGGATACAATATTTTTAGAATAAAAAATCCAGACAGAATAGTAGTTGATGTGCCAAAAAGTTTTTTTGAAGAGGGCAGTAATAAAATTCGGATTAATGGTAGTTGCATAAAAATGATAAGACATAGTAATTTTACACATACATCATCTCGTATAATATTAGATGTTGCTAGAAATCCTAATTATGAAGTAGTGGAGGAGAGCGATGGATTAAAGATAGTGGTTAAGAAAAATACAAATTATAGTACTGAACCTGGTAAGATTAGTTATGTAACGTCGGGGGATAGAGTATGGCTTAGGATAAATAAAACTGGATTAACTAATAGAGAAGGTGCGAATATTTCAGATTATACTGAAAGATATGATACGGCAAATAAGACATACACATTAACATTTGATAAAGAGATAGCCAATCTTAAAGATGAGGTTTTAAATATAGATGATGTTTATATGAAAAAGATAGAAGTTTTAAATAATGAGCAAACTGAAAAGACTAATATAATATTTTGGGCGAAGGACGATTTTGCATATAACATAATATCAAGGGAGAAAACTAGGGATACAGCTATAACAATTTTAAGAAAAGCAACAAAGAAGCAAAATCTTGTTGTGATAGATGCAGGGCATGGAGGTAAAGAGGAACCTGGTTCCATATGCAATTTATTTTATGAGAAACATCTTAATATAGATATTGCATTAAGGTTGGAAGAGTGCTTGAAAAAGAAAAATATAAATACGTACATGATAAGAAATGGGGACAATTATGTTGAGATACATGAGCGTGCCAATATTGCAAACAAGCTAAATGCAAGATTATACATAAGTGTGCATAACAATTCTTTTGGATCTGAGGCCAGTGGAACAGAAACATTGTACAATCCTAATAATCAAGATGAAAATGTAAGTATACAAAGTGAACAATTTGCAAGGATTTTACAAGATCATTTAATAAAGGTGCTGGGTACAAAAAATAGAGGAATAAAGAAAAGACCAAATCTTGTGGTATTAAAGCAAACTACAATGCCTAGTGCGCTAGTAGAGGTTGGATTTATAAGTAACGAAAAGGATTTGGAACTTTTAAATGATAATAAATTTAGACAAAAGGCAGCAGAAGCTATGGCAGATGCAGTTGAGGAAATGCTAAGAAATTTAGATGCGATGTAGATACATAAGGAGATTTTAGTGAAGAATAAAATAAATGTTTCTATCACGGCTTGTTTTTAGCGAATGTGATAGAAACATTTATTTTTGGTTATTATTCGGTGTAAAAAATGGCCTATAACAAAGGTATATCCTTATTGTAGGCCATTGTTACATTATGTAGGAGGGATACTATAGTCGCAGTATATTTCAGAGTCATATTTGTCTGTTATCTTCCATATACCAGATTCATTATCGTTTACAGTGATAATATATTTGTTATTATTAAATGTTGTTGTTACAACTTTGGGAGGTGTATCATCGAGTATCATGTCATTGATAGTTTTTCTACTTAATTTATCTGAGAAATTATGTACCTCTATTAAAGTTTGGGGGTTATTAGTATCTATATTTGTGGTTATATGGGTTCCAGATAGCAATTTTGTGTCTTTTGATGATGTAACTACACTATCAAGTTCAGTATTATCAATTGCAGTAAATTTAAATATCGTATTAGCAGTATTTCTATAAACATTGTTTAATGAAGGTGCCGTTGTGTCAAGTGGATTTAATACAGATAGAGTTATCATTTGAGGTTTTGCGTAGTTTGTTTTATATGGACCGCGTTCTATTTCGTTATATATGATTAATGTATAGTTGCCATTTGGTAAAAGAGGTATTTTTATCAATACTGATCCATCGCCTTCGGTATAGACTGTTTTTAATCTAGCGTAGTATAGTGGCTGGGCTTTGCACAAGCTAGTGTTATTATCAGTGCTATTATAGGCACCAGATTTAATTATGGCAGATATGTAGCCTGTAACATTTTCGGTACCATATGTATTTTTTGCACCACTATATGATATAGTTATTTTATTGCCTGAATATACGTTCACAGTGGAATTTGGGCTAGGATTTGTTAGACTAAATTGCATAGAATCATCGACAATAGTA
>JAGCXC010000063.1 GCA_017961515.1 Clostridiales bacterium
ATGCAATACATCAACAAAGAAACGTTGAGAGTTGAGCACGTAAAGCAACCAAAAGGAAAGGCTTCCGGTGTAGACGGAGTTACTAAAGAGATGTATGAAGAGCATCTTGATGAAAATCTTGATAAACTAATTGAAAGAATGAAGACATTTTCTTATAGACCATTACCAGTAAGACGAACTTATATTCCAAAAGGCAATGGTAAGATGAGACCATTAGGTATACCAACATATGAAGACAAAATAGTACAAGGAGCATTTAGGAAAATACTAGATTTCGTATATGAACCATTATTTTGTGATTTCTCGTATGGTTTTAGAGAAGGCAGAGATTGTCATCAAGCAATATTAGAGATTAATCATCATATAATGTTTCACAAAGTAAATTATGTGGTGGATGCTGATATTAAAGGCTTCTTTGATAACATAGACCATAGATGGCTGATAGAATTTCTAGAGCACGACATAGCAGACAAGAATTTTATAAGGTATATAAAGAGGTTCCTAATAGGTGGAGTTATGGAAGACGGTAAGAAACTAGAAAGTGATAAAGGAACACCACAAGGTGGACTTATATCACCAGTTTTAGCAAACACATATCTACACTACGTATTAGACACCTGGTTTATATGGTTAAAGAAGAATAATATAATAAAAGGAGAATGTTATTTAGTAAGATACGCTGATGATTTTGTAGTATTGTTTCAATACGAAGAACAAGCAAATAAATTCTACAATATGTTAAAGGATAGAATGGCAAAATTTGGACTCGAACTTGAAGAAAACAAAAGTCGAATTTTACCAATGGGAAGATTTAAAGGTACAAAAGAAACATTTGATTTTCTCGGTTTTACTCATATAAATGGTAAGAATAGAAATGGTGGATACAAACTAATTCATCATACAAGTAAGAAGAAACTTAAACAAAAGAAAGAAAATGTTAAGAAATGGCTTAAGGAAAATATGCATAGTAGTATTAAAGAGATAGTACCTAAGTTAAATATAAAGCTTGAAGGACATTATAGATACTATGGTATATTTGATAATTTTAAAGCATTACAAAGTTTTACAAGATTTGTAATCGAGGCCCTTTATAGGGCATTACGAAGAAGAGGACAAAGGGTAGGTTGGCTCACGAGGACTAAACTTCAATATACACTTATGTCATTAAATTTTACTAGACCAAAATTATATCTACGATATGGCTATTAACAATTAATGAAGAGCCGTATGCCTTAATAGGGCACGTACGGTTCTGTGAGGGGCCGGTAGATAAATACACTTTAGAAAGGGTGTGAAAGTCGAGCCCGGTCTACTCGACATAATCAATGAAAGAAAGTAGATTTTTAGAATTTAAATCAGATGTATCCAACTCATTTTTAAAGACAGTTAGCTGTTTCTTATTGATATAAATTATCGGAGGGAACAATTATACATAATGAGTTTCACATCCATAACTGTTATAAATTTAATAATAATAGAAAAATGTGATGGAATGATAATTATATTTTTGTTGCACTTTTGTTGCAGTTCTTATGGTATTATACAAATGTATTAAGATTTCGATGTATTATTTTAACATTTAATTTATACATAAAAAGGAGGAATTTTTATGAAGGAATTAGCAAAGAAGAGGATTGCATTTCCTATTATATGTGTATTATCATTCGTATTAGCATTCTTAATATTTTTTGTAAATTCGGCAAATATATATGTATATGCTGATACAGCATATTCATATGGTGTAGAAGAAATTA
>JAGCXC010000064.1 GCA_017961515.1 Clostridiales bacterium
GAGGTGTCGCGCAATGGCTAAGTATGCAAATTAGGTAACAATAGTAAGTGCACCTCGTTTGAAAAAAGATAAAGATCATTTATATGTTAAATTGAATTTAAATGCATTGTAGTAGGCTATGAAAGATTTAAAAGGTGATAGTGGTTTAAAGATGTATTTATATATGATAAAAAATAGAGAAGATTATGAGTTTGGTTTAAGTTTAGCCGATTGTATGAATAATTGGGGGCTAAGTAAGAATAGTTATTATCGTGGTATTGAAGAACTGAAGGAAAAAGGATATTTAATTGAAATTATCAAAGATGTGAAGTATATGTTTTATGAATTGCCGCAAGTGAGGAGTTATAATAAAGAAGAATTGCCGAGTATTAGAGAAGCAGCAGTTGGTTTGAATGCGAGATACTTGGAAGATGATGTAGTAGAACTGGGCAATGGTGAAATATATAGAGTGTTGCCGTTCTAAGAAGTGAGATATTGCGGGGCGATTAGTTTCAAATTGGGACTAAGGGAGCGTAAAAGTTTCAAAATGGAACTATGAAACGGAAAAAAGTTTCAAAATGGGAAAGTACTGACAGCATAAAAGTTCCATTTTGGAACTCAAGAGAACGGTTAAGCAAAGATTGGGCATTTAGATTTTCCCAAATTGGAACTTTTTGGCGGAAAAAAGTTTCATTTTGGAACTTTATGAATGTCACTGAGTTCCATTTTGGAACTATGAAACGGAAAAAAGTTCCATTTTGGAACTAATGGGAGCGTAAAAGTTCCAAAATGGGAATATGAGGCTGTCATAGAGTTCCAATTTGGGAAAATTAAGTCGGTTTGCGGAGGGCTATACCAAAAAATCAAATGAAAAATCTGCGGTTCGTGGTGCGAAAAGCGATATTGGGGTAGATTTTTATCTATGATGTTTCATTTAGTTAGTTCCAAAATGGGTATAGTAATATAATATTGGTTTTTGAGTATTTTTCCGCTTCGCTGCGCTTGCTTCAAAATACTCAAAAACCGTTGGTGCTATAATGCGTGATGGGGGTAAGGTTGGGGTAAGGCGGCCATAGGAGTAAGGGGTAGAGGGCGTTTAGAAAAACGAGTTGAAAAACGCATAAGGAACGAGTTGAAAAATCATTTGAAAAAATGAAATGAAAAAAGAGAGATAATGTATATCTCTCTTGGTTATAGTATAAAGTTAACTATTAGTGTTGATATTGTAAGTATTATAACAAAGATACAGGCTAATACTTCATATTTGTTACTGGTGTTTAGTAACATATAAAATGCTATTAAAGCAGCAGCAATTAAAGAAAATATTGTGATATTCATAGTGTTACCATACAATAATTAACAAAGAATAAAATTATGTTAATTAATAAAAATATATAATCTGTTCGTGATAAGTTATGTATATTATTAATTATAATTAAAATAGATGAAATTGTTAATAAAATTACTGCTAACATAAATACCTCATAAAATATAATAGTATATCATTATTATAATCATTATTATAATTGCTATTAAGGTTCTTATTATTTCTCTCTTCTTATGGTTTTCTATTGGTCGTGTCATTATAGAACTAATAAGAGATGCTATTATAATGAATATCGTACCTAATATAAATTTTGTCGTTGGTATCATAATTATTTATCCTTTATATATAATAAACAAGGCAAATAGAACGCAGAGAGATTGGAAGGAAGGCATAAATTAGTGGGCCAGTGAAGAGGTTGGGAAAACCGAAAAGGGTAAACATTAAAATATTATTATAGGTTAAGGTATTAGGATGTATTGTAATTTTTAAAATATTTTGAATATTATAATGTTAAAATATCTTAATTGGCGATAGATCTGGCCCGCCTCTGCGCTCTACTTGCCTTGTTTTGGGATGACGGCATTCTAGCCGTATTACAATATTTTTATATATAATCTACTTCTCGCACTCTCTTTACTTCTGGCATGGGCTACAATAGCCATTTTGTCCCATTGAAAGTTTTTTACGCTGGTCGCACGAAACTTTTTCTGTAAAATAAGAGTGCGAGGCAAATAGATTTATTTTTCAAGGTGCTAAATTATTACTACCGACCGTATAGGGTCAATCTATATCGTTAAGGAAATCTGCGATAACGTGACTAAACTCAGATACTTGTGTTGGGCCAGATTTTTTTGTCACGATTTTTTCTTCTGAGGATACATTACTCATTACATTAGCCCAAGTTTTCGCCAATGGGATAAGACTACCTTTCCACTCCATAATTTTATAAACCAGTGTGATTATATTATCAACTGTTTCCTGAGTAATATAAAAATCTGCGGGCACGAGACGACTATCTATATTATGAGTATCGGCATAACGATCAATACAATCATTCCATCCATCGGCTACTCTTGTTAAAGATTCAAAGTATGTATTTTTTCGTTTCTGCTCATGTTGATACTCTGCATTTGCTTCATTCACTTTGTCCGCAAAAGCCTGGCATATGTCATCTATTGACGTTCCGTTATCCAGCATCTGCCGCACATTATTAAAATCATAATCCATAGGCAATATATCCTTTCTTGTTTTCTATATATATTATATAATATTTTTTTAAAAAAATCAATATATAGTATTTTTATCTTTGCTTCTAGGCTGCCGGTTTGCAATTTTATAAAAAATATGTTATAATAAAAGGGGATATATATTATATATATAATATAATTGATTTTTTATAAATAATTTGATATAATATAATGGGGAAGTATTGCCTTGATTTAGCCGCTCCTGGGCTCGCATATGGACCTTGCGACGGGCGCTGCGGGCTTTAAAAAAATAGTTTTTTTTAATATTATATCATATTTTTTTTAAAAAATCAAGCGCCGATTCTGGGAGCGCGCTTACGCTTGCCCTTGAACTGGTTTGCATATGCGAATTGGCGACGGCGGCGGGCGCTCAGACTTGCGGGCTTGCACGCGCGCGGGCGGGCGGTCCACTTTTGCCCGTAGTCTCGCCGCATATGGGGGGTCAACACTTGGTCGTGCGCTCTCTTGACTTCATCGCATTAGCGC
>JAGCXC010000065.1 GCA_017961515.1 Clostridiales bacterium
ATTAGTTTGCTCAACGTCGAAGACGATAAAATATTGCAAGATAAAAAAAGAATAAGTGTTTTGTTTAATGGTATAGCAGATAGGCAAGTTCAATATTATTTATCTGCATGTATGTATCTTGGTATTATTAATAGTGAAAAAGAATTTACTTCAAACGGGAAAATACTAAGACATCTATCAAGAACAGAACAAGAAATAGAATTGGCAAAACTTATATTATCTCATGAAATTTTCGCGCATATATATTTTTTAGAAAAACGCTTAGGTGCAAAATTAGATAGAAACGATGTTATTGAAATACTAAAAACACAAGTTAAGTTTGACAGTGAAGAAATGTATAAAAGAAGATCCCAAACAGTTATTAAATGGATCGAATGGATAAACAACAATTTTCATGATGAGTTTTAATAGAGAGTTATTATATACTATTTAATAGTAAAGGCAATAGAATATTAGTCTTTTAGACTAAAAATACCTTTTTACCCTAAAAATAAGCACTCAAAAAATATTTTAAAATTTTTCAAACTTTTTTTTAAAAAACTATTGACATCCTCTAAAATTGTAGTATAATATAATCACGAACAAACGTTTGTTCGATTTTTGGTATATGTGTATAGTGGTTATAAATGAGTAGTGGTGAGACTCCGCTAATTTTTGTATTGTTCTAGATCTTTAGTAAATATGTAAAGATGGATACAGTTAGGCGAGAAACTGTGTTTCTTTATGTATTTTATTATCTCAGAATATGCTAGGATGCCATGAACGCGTGGCGGGGGTAAGCGTTCTAAGTGTGTCCCAATTATAGTATCATATAAGTGTTTAAGTAATATTCATAATATATTATTTCCCTGAGAAGGGAAATCAAGTAAATATAAGTAAAAGCGTAGCGTTAACAAAATATTCTTAGTCTTTATACTAACTGACGATATATAGAAAGATAAAGTTTATACAAGAAATTATTAAGAAAAATAAAAATAAAAGAAAGTTAAAGAAAGCTTTAATAAAAAGAAAAGATGCGGGGTTCTTTATAAAGCTTAAACTTAGATAAAGAAAATAATAATTTGTATAAGAAGATAGTATTTAAGGAGTAATAAGTGTGTATATGTGCTAAAGTGAGTAGGGTGTCTCTTCTAAGATAAAGATAAAATAACTAAGAGAGAAATAATAAAGTGAAATAAGCTTATATGTATGTGCCGGTTTCTCTGTTAGTAAAAAGATTCATGAAGAAATGAGACGTTAGTCTCCAAGAAAAAAATAATAAATAATAATTAATAAAAAATATAAAAGAATAAGAGATAAGTTGTTAAGATACGTTAAGTGTGTTTAACCTAGAGAGATTGGGATCTGGCTCTTCTAAGGACAAGAAAGATATTAGGTGACGTAGTCACAATCAAGAATAAAAGAAAATATGAGACATAGTCTCCAAGAAAAGAGAAAAATCAAAAAAGGAGGAATTATTACTTAAAAAGAGAAATAGAAAATCAAGAGCGCAAAGTGTGGATACCTTAATAATAAATCTATTGATTTATACTCAAGAAAAAAAGTAAAATTAGATAATATGCAAAAAGTTAGTTTAAATGGTGTTTGGGATATTGAATCTCAAAATAAGAAATATGTTTTAAAGGGAGATGTCCCTGGTACAGATTTTGGTAATCTTGTAAAACAAGGAATTATAGTGAGTCCTCTAATATCCGGAATAGAGGAGGAGGCTTTAAAAATAGCCGAGAATGATTTTTCATTTTCAAGATTTTTTGAAATAACCAAAGAAATATTATCTTTTAATCATGTAGCACTTCGCTGTGAATGCATAGACACCTTGGCAAATGTGTATGTTAACGATAACTTGGTTGCATCCCTTAATAATGCATATATCCCGCTAAATGTAGATATTAAGGCTCAACTAAGAGAAGGAAACAATAACATCAAGATAGAGTGCCATTCTGCATATAACTATATAAGAGAAAAACAAGAGAAAAATAAACTTCCAACAAACTTTAACGGAGTTAATGGTATCCCGTATGTTAGAAAACCAGGTTGCCACTTCGGTTGGGACTGGGGTCCATGCGTACCATACTGCGGTATTTTGGATGAGATATATCTCAAGGCTTTCAATGAAGAAATAAAAGATATAGCCATAAAACAAGAGACAAATAAGGAATTATCTAAATTATATGTATCTTGCTTGGGTGCAAAGGATATTTTTATCCTTACTCCAACAAATGAAAAGATTCCTGTTAAGGACGGCTATGCAGAGATTAAGAATCCTGTTCTTTGGTATACAAAGGAAATGTCTAATAAAGAAACTCAACCTTTATATAAGGTAGTCTTTGAAAATGAAGAAGAAGAAGTAATAAAGGAAATAGGTCTTCGCTCATTGTATCTAGATCAAAGCAAGGATGAATACGGCACTAATTTCTGCTTTGTCTTGAATGGAGAAAAGATGTTTGCAAAGGGAGCTAACTTAATCCCATTTGCCGCTATATATGAAGATATAACAAAAGAGATGGTAGACTACTATATTAATCTCGCACTAGAGTCTAACTTCAATATCATCCGTGTATGGGGCGGTGGTTCATATATAGATGAGTACTTCTTGTCTCAGTGTGATAAACTCGGTATTCTTGTATGGCAAGACTTCTGCTTTGCCTGCCAATTATATCCATTCTATGATAAAGACTTCAAAGAAAATGTAATTAAAGAAATAACATATAATGTTATAAGAGAGTCTAATCATCCATGCCTTGCACTGTTTTGTGGTAATAATGAAATAGAAACAATGTATGCCTGGATGAACAGCAATACAAAACTTTTAAAGGCATATAAAGAATTCTTCTATGATGTATGCCCAGATATCTTAAAAGATATAACAAATGTGTCTTATATCCCAACATCTCCTGTTGGCAGTGATTTCATGAAGGATATATCTTCAGATAACCACGGAGATACTCATATGTGGAATGTATGGCATGGCCTTAAGAAACTAGATTATTACGGAAAGAGATATTCAAGGTTCTTATCTGAATTTGGACTAGAATCCCTTCCATCTATGAAGGCAATAAACACATTTGCAAGTGGGGATGAACTAGATATTAACTCTAAATCATTTAATGCACACCAAAAGTGCGGCGGCGGAAATAAGAAAATGCTGTTCTATTTAACAGAGTTCTTCGATTTCCCTAAATACTTTGAAACTCTTCCATACCTTACAGGTATAGTCCAGGCAGAATGTATAAAGAATGCAGCAGTCCACTTTAGACAAAACAAGGGAAGATGTAATGGCGCTATATACTGGCAATATAATGATGTATGGAATTGTCCAAGCTGGAGCTCTGTAGACTTTGAAGGCGTCCCTAAAGCTCTTCAATACAAAGCAAAGGAATTCTTCAAGCCAATTACATTAACGTGTTCTAAAGAAAAGGGAAGAGCCGTTATATTCGCCCACAATGATACTCTTTCTCCTCAAGAGATAGATTTAAAGATCCAAGAGTATGATATTAAGACAGATGAGATAGTCTCAACCTTTGAACAACACTTATCTTTAGATAAGAATAGTTCAGAATATGTAATGGCGCTAAAGACTAATAAGGATTATGCTCTAAAGATTACATGTAATGGAGAGAGCATATACGAGATTATGGATAGACCATATAAGCTCCCGCTTAAGAAGGTTAACTTCAATACATACTTATATGGTAACAAACTAACAATATCTGCAGATACATTTGCATATGATGTTTGTATAGACTCAGATGCTATACCAAAGGATAATTACTTCTCGCTACTTAAGGGAGAGAGTAAGACTATAGAGCTTAGTAAAGAGCATACATATGTAAATATAATATGTGCAAATAACATAGAATATAAAAAGAATAGAGTGGGTAAGGCATTGTTTAGATTCTTCTATAGACTAAAACCTATAAACGTAGCAAGGTATGTATTCTACTCATTAAATTAAAGGAGATAAATTATGACAAAAACAGTTTATATTGAAGGCATGATGTGTAAACACTGCGCGGCAAACGTTAAAAAAGCACTAGAGGCAATAGATGGTATAACTTCAGTAGATGTAGATATTGAAAACAAGAAAGCCATAGTATCTTTAAGCGATGAAATAGCAAATGAAACTATAGAAAATGCTATTAAGGATGAAGGATATACAGTTACTAAGATAGATTAATCCTAATATATCTCAATTTAGTATAAAATTATGCGCTACACGACTTGTGTGGCCATTATTTTGCCCTTATGTATATACATTGTATTGACAATATAATTATAATGTAATACAATTTTGGTATAGAAATGGAGGAGTAAAAGATGGCCATACTGCAAGTTAGAGTAGATGACGAACTAAAAAATCAGGCAAACGCAATATATAATGAACTGGGATTAGATATATCAACTGCAATAAGAATGTTCCTAAAAAGAACAGTAGTGGTTGGGGGACTTCCTTTTGATACAAGAGTAGGTGATTCAGCCTCTCGTGATAGTGTAAATACAGGGTATTCTCCTCCTTATGTTGGATCAAGTGTAGATACAGAAGAAACAATAGAAGAGATTAATGAAGAAATAAGAAAAGCAAGAGAAGAAAGAAAAAAGGGGAACAATTAAGTCCCCCG
>JAGCXC010000066.1 GCA_017961515.1 Clostridiales bacterium
CAAAGACGAAACCATACTTGTATCCAAAAATTTCATTAGTTTTTTCTCTAGTTACTTCACCATTTGAATGAGTAACAATTCTTTCTTCATATACAGGTTTAAGAATCTTTAATGCATGTTCTCCTTCTTTAATGTATCTTTTACTAAAATTCCATGCTTCCATATTCTTTACATTAGTACTTTCTGGCATTTGTTCCTTTACAAGCATAAGATTACGAACTGTTAAGTGTGGCATTTGAGCTATTCCATCTAGCAGTTTTTTATATTCTCCGTTTTTCAACATAGAGACATATTTTTCATCTGCCAAACGGATGGCATCATCTATGCCTAATGTAAATGTATTTGTATTTTCTTTTTCTATTGTTGCTTCCAAATTATTCCTCCAATTTTGTTACATTGAACGTTATACGTTCACTTGGTGAAACAAGCATAAGGGCTTCACCTCTTTGAGCATATGTTATTAAGCTCTTTTCATATTCTGAAAAACCACCTGCATTCTCATATAGTTTAATAAGATCTGTTATATCCTGCGGGGATAAGTTAAAAAGGACTGAATATTGAGATGCGTTTATAACTGCACTTGTCTTCTTTATTATTTCCTGGGACCCTACGAAGTCTTTTATATTCTGTGTTATTACTATTTGCATTCCGTTATACTTTCTTATTCTCTTTGCAAGTTGGTACATAAAGTCTAGAGCTGCGGAATAAGCACCATCTACAAATAAGTGTGCCTCATCTATTACAACAATAACCTTGCTAGTGCTATATGTATTCTTGCTTAGAGTTTGAAGCAGATAATGAAGGACAATTAGCATTTCAGTGTTAGTTACTTCATGGTTTCCGTCTAGAATTAATTTAGAAAAGTCTATATCTACAATCCTGGATTTAGTGTTTATATTTGTCTCCCCATTCCACAGTTTATTGCCAAGTCCTTTTGTTACAATTTCCATATGATTTAGAAGGGATTTAAGAATGCCTATTTGGTTTAGATCTGTTTCTTTATTTAACCTGTTTGTAATGCGGGTATACAAAGTATTAAATGTGGGAGAATACGTATATTTATACATATTTGCTGTTGCTTCATTAAGGATATGAATGGCTTCCGTTTCTATGCCAGCAAATATAGTCTTATACATTTCATCTAAAAACCTAAGCTGAGAATCCTTATCTTCCTCTTTTTCTATATCAAAAGGATTAATTCTCCCGTTATCTCCGCAGGCGGTGTCTATTATTTCACCTCCAAAGTTATTAGTTAGTTCTTTGTATTCCCCTTCTGGATCTAGGATAAATATCTTGGTGTCCATGGCAGCAAAATTGCTTAAAAGGTTCTTTACAAAGTAACTCTTACCTGCACCGGATTTTCCCAATACAACCATATTTGAATTTAGGTGGTTTTCATCTAAGATAAAGAAGTCTTTGTATACGGGATTAGTATTTTCTCCTATTTCTATGCCTTTTGGATCTTGGATTAAGTTAGAATCTAGCGGGAAAGAGGCGCCTGCAACAGAGCAAGGCATAATCCTTCTTTTTTCTTTTGTTTTAATATTCCCTATTAAGCAAGATATGAAACTATCTTTGATCTTTGCTATATCCTCATTAAATACAAATCCATCTTTATTTAGTTTTCTTTTGATCTCTTTTTTGTTTTTGCTATCTAAAAAGACATAAATACTTGTGCTTACAGCGCCTTCACCGCCTTGCGTAAGGGATATGAGCATATTTTCTAGTGTTTCTATTTGATTTACTCTATCTTGAGATACGGAGGCTTTAGCGCTCTCTTGTTCTCCTTGAAGTGTTAAGAGAGTATTATCTATTTTCTTAATGACAGAATCTACATCTGCTCTTTTAAAGGAGAAAACAACCTTACTCCCTTCTACGTCCATGATGTCTCTTGCCCACCCATGTGAAACAAAAATTGGATATTCGTTACACATGAGAATGGTCTTATCTTGTTTATCTAGCTTATATCCAAGAAGATTAAAGGAAAGATTATCTCCTCCTAGCATGTCTTCATGATATATATATTCAAAGAACGAGACATCTTGCTCTATTTCAGCTTTTATCCCTACATCTTTAAAGCAATTTAAGATATAAGAGCACATATCTTCTGTATTAGAAAGGCTAGTTGTTGTTACGAGCATATAATAATCCTTGAAGGTATATCCTAGATCCTGGGTATTTAGAAGACGGTTAAATCTAGTCTCTATTACCTTTAATCTGGAGGTATATTCTTTATCTGTGATGACATATCTTTCCTTATCTTTTATTAGAGAATCTGCTCTATCTTTTTCTGCCTCAATATTGGTGTATAGGTCTATATCTTTTTCTAGCTTAATTAGCTTAATTTCATCTCCATTATCTAGTCTAGTTAGTATCCTAGTTAGAGCTAGGCAGTATTGTGTATATTCCTCCTCTGATTTAAGGGCCATGTATGGTGCTAATATGTGCACTACTTTAGACACTGTTTTGTCTTGATTTACTATATGATCTCCTTTGATATCATAGGTTAGGAAGGATGAAAAATTATTTGATTTTTTAACTTTATTATACCGTTTTGTGGAGATAAAGTGCCGAATTGCTCCAAAAATTAGGACATATACCCTTTCTTTCCCAAGGCGTATGTATAGTGGGATAAATGTAATTAATACACCTGTTGCAAGCACGAATTTAAAGGATAAATTAGAGCTTATTATTAGGGTTAAAAGAGTAAGGCCTAGAAATGCAATTATTACGTCTATTAAGCTAATTTCTCTATATATATTTAGTTTTGTATTTATGTCTTTAGGTATTATGTATGTCATGGTCTTTATTGTGTTTCTTTATGGATCCTAAAAGTCCATTTTCCATTGTGTTTATAATGGTTTCTCTTGTCTTTCCAAGGAGTGTATATCTCCTCTCCATTTTCTCTCCATTTTGTTGAGCTTTTTGAAGGGCATTATTCTTTTCTTTCATGTGGTTAAGCATAGCCCCAGTCTTTCCATATCTTTTTACATTCTGAATTGCGTTCCTACCTCCCAGTATTCCTATACCAGCGCCTATGGCACCATTAAGGATATGTCCTGCGGTTCTACCATACAGTATGAGCTTGCCTAGATGCAGTCCTTCTTTGCCCATCTTCTCTCCTCCAACTATACGAGCAACTAAAGAATCTCCTTGAGAGATACTTATTCCTGCTGCCAAATAAAAGAGAATTTGGATAACCCCATTGAAAAGTGCTGAACTAACAAAGGATATAGAGCAGATAATTGGAAGGATATAAAAGCAGATATTAGCGATGAAGATAGTACCAAAAGTGCCTAGTGTTCTTCCTATTACCAATTCTCTCCAAATAGAAAAGCGAGAGCCGTCATCTAGAGGGTATGTAGAGCCTACAAGCGGGGATATAATAAATAAAACTACTGTATCTATAATTCTTCTTATAATGTTTATTACTGCCTTTACAAGGAAGATTAGAAGGACTAGAGGGCCAAATACTCCTACGAGCAGATTCATTTCTGAAAAATCATAGAACTCCTCTACCACATCTACATCTGCATAAGATAATGAGCCAGATAAAAACATCTTTTCTATAATGTCTCTATTCTCCCCGCCTCTCCAGGCATTTTCCCCTACACATATAAGCATTCTTGCGCCTATGGACGTTACCTTTCCTTCACTGCCTGTTGCTATAGTTAAGGTTTCAAGCATGCTAGCAATTATTGTGCTTGTTAGGTATATGAAGGCAAAAAGGAGGATAGGCACAAGGATTATTTGTATAAAGCCTTTAAAGGTATTAACAAATATATGTCCTTTTGATACTGCCCTATTATTTAATACATCCTGGTTTTTAAGGGTTGATATACCTGTGAAGATGAAAAGGAGTATAAAGCCTAGAAGGGATATACCCAGGAAAGATACAGTTACTACCTCACTTTTAAGGAAGAAAGACAATATATCTGTTGTATCCCCGTTTATTTCTATATTCTCCAGTCCTCCGAGTTTAAAAAACAATCCTTGAATAAAGTCTATTATTAAACATATATCCTTTTGCAGCCTATATAACAGTTTAAAAAACCAATCAAAGAAATCTGTCATTTATGTTTGGCTTTCCACCCAAGTTTGGAGTATAGGCATTGTAACCTTTAGAACCACTATAAGCACAAAGATTATCAAGAAACCGATTGCTGCACCTATTAGTTGTTTTTTTGCTTGATCTCTATCTTGAGGGTTGCTAGCTTTAGCGTATTTTACACCGAGGATTACGCAATAAATTGTTCCAACGGCTCCAACTACAGCAATTAGTGGCCACAAGATAGCATTTATAATTTCCAATACAGGATTAACTGATGGACTAAAATCTACCATTTATAATTCTCCTTAATTTATTAAATTTATTCGAGATAGAGATACACATTGAAGGTATAAATATACCATTCTTACTGCCAAGAAAAATGTCACTATGAATGTCACTATGATTTGGACACAATAAATACTATGTATTTATATTTTTGAAAAATTAACAATTTTTAAAATGTTTTATTGTTATCATAATGTCACTATGATTGTCTCTTTAAATGACACTTTGTTTTTAGCTTATTCTCTTTGTGTCGATTAATTAAGTATGAGTGAAAAATTTAAAAGATTTTATCTTTTAATTCTTGTTTTGTCGTAAATGTGTCGTAAATGTGTCGTAAATGATTTGTCGTAAATGTGTCGTAAATAACAACATCAACAAACAATAACAAAACATCTTATCTTGTTATTGAATATATTCTATAAATACATTTATATTAATAAACAATCCAATAACCTTTTGTATAGCCAACTCTTTCTATAAAACCATCTGCTTTTAACGATGCAAGTATTCTCTGTATAGAACGTGGTGATTTGTTAAACATATCACTTAGCGATTCTGCAGACATATATGGATTCTCTTTAAGTAATTCTATTATCCTTTTTTCTTCATCAGATAAAACTCTCTTTTGAGATTTATTTATATCAAATCTTCTGAATATAAAGGTAAATCCTTCTTGAGCAATTATATAATCAACAGGAACATTGTTCTTTTTGCATTCATCATATACTCTTTTAAAACCACTACTATAAGATTCAACATCATCTGATAAAAACAAGATTTTTAATATCATTGGATTTCTAACCATTGAAGGAAGATCCTCATTCACAAAATCTTCTGGTTTATAACCTATTGGAAACTCACCAGGATTATATATTCTTATTAAACCAGGATGAATCGTAATTTCATGTAGTGTATTAGAATGATATCTCGCATGAGCAAAACTATTACAAATAATCTCTCTCAATGATCTTAAAGGAATTTCGGGTGTCTCAATTCTTTGTAATCCTACGATATCTGCTTTCCACCTTATATTTTTCTTAACATAATCGTATGCTTCTTCAATTAAATCAAAAATATTTCCTTCTACACGATTAATATCTAAAAAAGTAAGTTTTTCATCTGTTGCAAAAACTGCCATATTTAATGTGATAGGTTTGTTCTTGGAAAATAAATAATAACCTGCATTAGTTAGTTTCCCCTGTTTAAGAAGATTCAATTTAATTAATAACTTCTCTGGATTATAACTTTTATCTTTAATTCTTCCACAAGCAGTAGCTTTTTTGAAAAACTTGTCTAATGTATCTAAATCAACATCATCCAACGAGTAATCAGATAGCATCTCATCCCAACTGTCTTTTTTGTTATATTCAAACATTTGTCTTAATTCATTTAATGGGAGAATTCTATCCTCATCTGCTGATCTAATATAAAAAGTGCCTTTATTAGTATAAGGTCTATCATATCCTTTAAATGATAACTCTATTATATCCTTATTATCAACGACCTTTTTTGAAATAGTTGGTATAATTTGAGGCGATATTGATTCATATACTTTACGAGACACATCACGCAAGGTAGATTCGTTTACAACTTGTCCACATACTTCACCATTAGGCAAAATCCCAAAATAAACCGTTCCGAATCCATGTTTATTAAGCATTGCACAAACAGATTCCATTGCTTCTTTTAATTCGCTAGTACTTTTTTTAAACTCTACGGTTTCGTTTTCTATTCCAAAATTCATACTTACATTCTCCTTTTTATAAATATATTATACCATATATTTCATAGAAACGCAAGTGTTTGTCGTAAATCATTTGTCGTAAATGTGTCGTAAATGTGTCGTAAATCATTTGTCGTAAATGTGTCGTAAATAAATAGACTAAAAATGACTATAAACTTCGCATGACTTCGCATAGTGCGAACAAAAACTTCGCATTACTTCGCACGATAGACATATTTTATCTCCAAAACGTTATAATTTATACATAATTATCATATATTTAACAGATTGATTCACACATATAAAAGAATTATATTCTTTTAATTGAATAACTTCGCATAGTGCGAACAAAAACTTCGCATGACTTCGCATCAATGTAGAAAAACATTAAATAGTTGATATTTTTTAATCATTATTCCCCATTCTTTTCACATTATTCAACAATTCACTTCGCACGAGTGTAGTAATACTTCACTCTACTTAATTCGACATCATTTTACCTCCTTAATCTAATTCAATTTCCTCTATCTCTTTATCATCTTTTTGAGGTGTTTCTATATCCTCTTTCTTTTTCTTTTTTCCTATCTTTTTAAATCTATACACAAGGAACAATACCGCTCCTGCAACTAATACTAAACATGAGATAACTATTAAAGCTATTGCTGCTCCATTTAGTGAGTACACTATTGAAAATGTTATATTTGTACTATTTCCAACTGAGTCTACGAATGTAAGCTCATAATTTCCTAGTTCTTCTATACTATCTCCAACGTTGTATTTAAACTCTACACCATCCTTTTTTGCAAGGATTGTACAATCTTCTGAAACGGATGCAATCTTCACCTTATTCTTTGTACTTCCGCCGTTTTCCACGCCTTCTAAGATAACTTCAGGCGCTGTAGTGTCTATACAAATATTAAATGTGTAATATACTTCGCCATCCCAGATTGTTATGGAATATTCTCCATCGGTTGTGAGTTGTAGAGTATCTCCATGTTCTACAGCTTCTCCTGAGGATAATACATTGTCTATAGTTACTCCGTCTCCTGGTGTGTAATTAAAGGACTTCTGTGTATGCTTAATTATCCTAAAGTTCATGGTTTCTTCGTTTCCAAAGGAATCTCTAATTGTTAAGGTATATTCTCCTTCTTCAGTTACGCTCTGTTCTGGCGCATATTCCATTAAAGCTCCGTTGAATTTCATCTCAATTTCTACATCTTCTGAACTATGTACAATTACATCTTCATTAGAAATTGCCCCGTTAAGAACGTTGATCTTGTAACTTACATGAGTATCTATCTTAAATCCTAATTGAGATATATTTCCTGCCTCATCCTCTACAACTACATAATAATTATTATCTTCATCTAAAGTAATGCCAGAATCTATTCTTGTTATAGTATCTCCTAAGACTATGTAGCCTAAACCCTCGTTCCATGTAACCGTTACCGGTCTATTTGTTGTACCTTCTGCATTAACACCGTCTAAAGTAATTACAGGGGCTGTCTTGTCTATAATGAAGTTAAAGACAATCTCGTTGCCATCTAAATCTTGAATGAGAGCTAGATATGTACCTTCTTCAGTTATTCTTTCTCTTGAAGATAATTCCTTAATGTATACATTATCTTTATACAAAGAGCATGTAACGTAATCTGAATACTGGATGTTTACATCTTTATTTGTATATCCGTTTTCTTGTACACCATATATATTTGCTTGAGGCAAAGGTTGTGTATATTGATAGTCTTCTGTAACGGCATCTAGACCAGATCTAAACTTATCTTCCACAACAACTCTATATTCTCCAGATGTTGCAAAGGAATATGTGTATCTTGTATTGGTAATGGTGCCGGAGAAATCATCCTGGGATAAGAGCATATAATCATAATCTGTCTTTTTATATATGAAGATATTTGTAATGCCTGCTGCTAAATCCTGAGATTTTGTTACAGAGATATCTAGTTTCTTTTTAGATGTGTTTTCCACAATACTAATTTGAGCTGGATTATTAGATACATATATAGTCTTACTCTCTCCAATATGGCATCTATTTATTGCGTATACATCATATTTTCCGTTAGTTAAAAGGAACTTGTCTTGTGTGCCTATAATGTTTTTAACATTATCTTTTGTAATTATAAGAACTGAGTCTGCATCTATATAATCTAAGAGTGTTAAATAGATATTGCCTGTTAAATAATATGTATCTCTTGTGAGGGATAAGTAAGAGTTATCATTAACAGAATAACCAATTTATGGTGCCCTGTCTTGTATAACGAAGGTGCAATTAAATGTGTTTGTATATCCATCTTGGATAACTACGCTGTGTGTTCCTGGTGTTGAGTATGTATTACCTTCATATAACTCTCCGTCTATATAAATTATTCCGGTATTTAGCTCTATCTCTCTTGCCATTACTGTCTGAGAATTAGCAAAGGAATATATATTCTCTCCTGCATAAGGGGTTGCAATATCTGTTTCCCAATACCATTTTTCTTCTATATCTTTTGCAGCATATCCTTGCATTACCTCTATTACTCTAGATTCCGTGAAGTATGCCACCTTTATATTTGGGTTATCTGCACTCTTATATAAATAATATGTCCCGGCCTTAGCATTAATACTATCTACATAATCCATTTGGATGCCTTCATCCCAATCTGGACCTATCCAGGTATGTATCTCTACAAATTCTTCCTCTAAAGATGTTCTGTAATTTAGAGCATGTGCATATGTTTCAAAGGAGTATCCATTTGTTTCATATCTAAGCTTGTTAACAGTTTCTGTTAAGATATTCTTTTTAGTGCTTGTGAAGGAATAATATCCTTCGTTAGAGCAAATATCCCTGAAATATACTTGGTATTGCCCGTTGTATATGGTGTATATAATGCTTCCCTTTGTATACTCTATACCATTAACTGAGACATACTCTAAAGGCGCATCTGTCTCAATATCTTCCCAGGTTATATATACATCTCCGTTTGTGGTGTTAGCGGTGACGTTATGGAAGGTAGGCTTTTGGACGGTTCTGTCTATATAATATGTTTTCTCCGTTACATTCCCTGCGTTATCTTG
>JAGCXC010000067.1 GCA_017961515.1 Clostridiales bacterium
CATGATTAGCTCCTTTTTTTATATAATAAAAAACATAATTAAATGCTTGATTTTAGCTTGTTTGGAATATATAATGATGCAAACAACAATTAGAAATGGAGATGGAGTTAAGTGTATGCAACAACAATTGATACTGTAGCAGCGCACACTCGTGACTTTAGTCATGAGTTAGCTGCAATAAACATATGCTACTTAAAAATCTAGATAATTTCTTGAAAAACATTGAAATTTAAACTTACATATGTTAGTATATACAATGGAGGTGAGGATGTGACTACCGAAGTTAAAACAGGGCGAGGATATGTGTATTGCCTTCATTATCATGTTGTATGGTGTGTTAAGTATCGACATAAGGTTATGACGAAGGAAATAGTAAATGACTTACATCAGATTATTACTAAAATAGCTAATGATAACGGTTTTGAAATTTTAGAATATAATACTGACCAAGATCATGTACATATGCTTATAAGTTGTTCTCCGCAACATTTTATTCCAGATATTATGAAGGCCATGAAGGGAGTTTCTGCAAGGCTTCTTATGAAAAAACATGGAAACTATTTAAGAAAGAAACTTTGGGGAGGACATCTTTGGAATCCTTCGTATTTTATAGCTACTGTTTCAGAGAATACGGAAGAACAAGTTAAACAATATATTAAGTCGCAAGGTAATAAAAAATCTACTTAAAGGAAGGGGGGCTTGGCGATGAAAATTATGACAACATATAAGGTAAAAATAAAAGATTCTCATGGTGCTTTTAAAGATACTGTGAGACTATATCGTCAAGCTGTGGATTTTATTATTTGTGTGACTTTGAATGAGTGGGAACAAGTAAAAAGTATCGAAAAACCTTTAGAAAAGCAACGAGCTATTGAATGTTTTATACATTATACAAGAGATAATACAAATCCTAAGTATGATTTTGACCAAAGATTTGGAAAATTTCCAAGTTATTTACGAAGAGCTGCAATTTCTGAAGCAATTGGCAAGGTTTCTTCATATAAAAGTAATTATGATAATTGGCTAGCTAATCCACGTGGTAAAGAACCATCTAAGCCACAAGCGGGATATATCTATCCTGCTATGTATCGAGATAATTGTTTTGTACGAACTGGAACATACACTGCAAGGTTAAAAGTTTTTATTCGCAATACATGGGATTGGGTGGATGTTAAATTAAAAAAAAGTGATGTAGATTATATTCTTAGGAATTGTGCTACACGCAAAGAGTGTGTGCCTACACTTAGTAGGCGGGGCAAAAACTGGTACTTAGACTTTGTTTTTGAAGAGAAAGTAAAGTTTGAAAATAAGCAAATAAATAAGCAAATTATAATTGGTGTAGACCTTGGCATAAATAATTCTTGTACTTGTGTAGCCATGCTTTCAGATGGCACTGTCATAGGGAGAGAAATTTTAAAATTACCTAGAGAAAAAGACTGTTTGGAACATAAGCTAAACAAAATCAAGAAAGCTCAGCAACACGGAGTTCATAAAATGCCAAGGTTGTGGGCAAAAGCTAAAGGTATTAATTTAAGTATTGCAAATAAAACGGCACAATTTATAGAGAAGGTAGCAAAATTCTATTGTGCTGATATTATTGTTTTTGAGTATTTGGATTTAAAAGGAAAAAAGAAGGGTTCTAAAAAGCAAAGACTTCATCATTGGAAAGCTTGTGCTGTACAACAGATAGTTACATGTAAAGCACATCGTAATGGGGTTCGTATTAGTAGAGTATGTGCATGGAATACATCTAGACTTGCGTTCGATGGTTCAGGAAAGGTCGAGAGAGATAAAGATAATTATAGCATGTGTACATTTACTTCTGGTAAACGATATAATTGCGATTTGTCAGCAAGTTATAATATAGCGGCTCGGTATTTTATCCGAGAAATTATAAAATCCTTACCTGTAAAGGCAAGGTTGGGCATTGAGGCAAAAGTTCCTCAATGTACTAAGAGAACCACCTGCACCTTATCCACATTAGTTAGCCTAAATGCGGAGCTTGTGGCATAATATCCATAAGTGTTCTGAGTTTAGTGCTGTACTGTGGAAAGGAAGTCCATCCTCCTAAAGAGGATATTCGTCTATTTGACGAAATGGAAGCACTCGATTTAAGTCGAGTGAGGGTTCACGGTGATAGTAAGGCTGAGCGTTTGGACAAAAGTTTCCAAACATCTTGAGTTGTACCACACGCACCTGTTCACAAATTTTAGTCTATTTGCGGTACTTATGATTTTATTCAATC
>JAGCXC010000068.1 GCA_017961515.1 Clostridiales bacterium
ATAGCATACTATGCACTACTTAAATTATACCACTAAAATTCGCGTTTGTCAACCCCTAAAATGAAAAAAAGTGAAGATTTTTCGAGAAATCTTCACTGTTACTTTTTCCTATTCGATTCTTTTTTTCTGTCAAACTCGGGAGGTCTAAAAGTCAACAAAAGTGACAAAAAAGTAATTATATGGTTAAATGGAAGGTAAGGATGAAATTGCATTTGTTTTTTACCCTTTATAAATAATAAACGTTTCTACCAATCAAAAACTGACATATTTTTCTTATATCTGTTTGGTAAAAGACTGAAATCGTGATTTACCTAGAGTTTGCCACTTACAAAAGAGAAACGTAGTCCCTAAAAGGCTCCCTTTCTTCGATTATTAGGCGTTTATCACGCAGATACGGCGCCTGATTTTTTGAGAAAACGTACTAATTTCACGTAAGATCATAGTATTATCATTGATTTCTTGAGCGCTTTAAGTTCTAATCTTGTAAAAAACTTAGGTAGCCCTTTCTGCTGCAGAAAAAGCTGTATTCATTAAGGGAATGAATGAGGTGCTGCCATAAGAAAACAATTATCCGATTTCTTTTCAGAAGAAAAGATAGAATATTCGGTTATCCCTTAGCAGTTTGAGGAGCGGATGAAAATCTGCTCCTTTTTTCGGAAATGAAAGACTGTTTTTATTCGCAATATACGTAACTTCGCCTAAATGTTCTGACATACAAGATTGCATTAAGATAGTTGATCACATTAAAAAACAGACATAGGAATGTTTTTACCCTATCATATTATTTTTCGCCATTAATCTACATGTAAAATGTGATTCATTACAATAATAATCATCCTCGATATCGATATATTTACTAAAATCTAACTTTCTTGGACATTTCTCACTATCAACTGAAAAAGATCGGCACCAAATAAACATCGGCAGGTGCCCCATATCGCCGTTACTGTGTACAGCGATTACATAGCCGAAAGTCCATCTCTCACTCGGAAGTTCTCCGAAGTGGAAGCCTTCAGTTTCAGCCATATTAGTAAACTCTTTCCAGGTATCCTCATTGTTGAGATATACCCATACTTTCTCATCGTTTCCCAACATTTCTCTGATTGTACGCATAAATTATGCACTCCTTTAAAATATTCCATAAGAGTACAAAAAGCGATCCCATCGTAACGACAGGATCGCTGTGTAAGCATTATTCTAAATCCCATCGTTCAAGCTTTAGCACCTTGCGATGTCGCAGGTTGCTGTACGGTCAACAGGCTTGTCCCTAACGTACTCTTTATGGTATTTATATCATAACATATTAATTTAAAAATGTCAATAGCACATCTCATTGCTATTAAATGGGGCTACTATATCAGTTTATAGTATCACTATTTTCAAAACACAAGGCAATTACAATAACAGCTTCTATCCGTATATGATTGGTATCACATGGCATAGGAGCTGTTATTGCATTTTAGTTATAAATTAAGAGTATTTGTATTTATCAGCATCAATAAACAATTGATTTTAACAAGTATTTATTAATTGTTTAGGAATGATTCAAAAGCTCCCTGATTGAAATTAGACTGATAATCAAAAGGGAAGTTTCTGAATAGTATCCAGAAGCTGATAAAGCCTGCGATATTGGTGCATATCATTCCGATAGTGGAAATGATGAAGTCTGCACGATAGCTTATTTTGCTTTTCAAAACCCAAATATATATAAAGCAACGAAACCATGTTTCAGTGCTATGACAGTATTTCATGACATCATGAAAAGCTCATGTTTAGTGAACAAAAGGTTAAAGAATCGTAATCTTCAGTGTAAAAAATAGGGGAATATTGTTATTATCATAGTGTATCATTTAAATACTCTGCCTTAATGCTTATGTATCTATTGATAAGGATATCGACGATAATTCTTGATCACGACTGAAATATATTTTTTAAATGTTGTGTTTATGCCGCGAAAGTTCTTTAAAATAATACCTCTTTTATATTTACAGCATGATTTTGATTAGAGTATCATTATTGTGCAAAATAAACTTAATATTGACAATTATGTTGATACATGATATAATAAATATATAGTAAAGTGCTTGTTTTTTAGAAGAGGTGATAAAAATGTTCATTGAATAACAGACAATTAAATTAACAATATTTATCTCCAAACATGACGAATCCACGCCTATATAAAGACAGGGGGGTTATTATGTGTGCAGGTATTTTTGATTATAATGATAATGATTTTATAATGCCATTAGATAATAATATGGGTTTGGACTCCAATGGCAATTTAATGAGACGTATAGACGAGTACGTAGTTATGGATATGAATACAGGTAAATTTCACTACACATCTCCTTGGCCGGAAGATGCTAATAATATTAACAAATAAAAAGCACAGCAGATCGAGAAGTAATATCACTATCTCAGATCTGCTGTGCTTATTTTTTGTTGTAAATTTTGTGCGTTTGATTTATTACAAAGACAAACTATTGGTTTTTACACTATCATTCAGTTGCCTGGAATACACCTCTTACGAAGCTGTAGAGATGTGAATGGATAGAATCGTCACCGTGGTGACCGTTGTTTACAACGTGCCATACATGAGGTACATTGTTCTTGGTGAAGTTGTTATGATATCCCTCGGGAG
>JAGCXC010000069.1 GCA_017961515.1 Clostridiales bacterium
AAACTTTCCCAAAACATAATTAACCAAATCCCAGTTCTCTGGCGGCTTACCTATTCCAACTCTAACCCTAAGAAAATTCTGATTATTTAGCATCGACACAACAGACTTTAATCCATTGTGACTACCAGCACTTCCTGATGGTCTAACCCTTAACTTCTTCCACTCTATATCTATATCATCATATACAATAATCAAATTATCATAAGGTATTTTATACCAATCACAAACTTCTCTAACGCTTTGTCCACTATCATTCATATATGTTTGTGGCTTAACTAGAACAATTTTTTTACCTGAAACTACAACTTCACTTACCAATGCTTTAAACCTTGCCTTCTCTACAGGCATACCATAATCCTGCCTTAGTGCATCCACCACACAAAAGCCCATATTATGCCTTGTCAGTTTATATTCATCTCCTGGGTTCCCTAGCCCCACTACTATAAATATCTCCATAAAACTTCCTTCTTCTTGTAATATGTCCTTGCTCATATATTAAAACCAATTTTTTTAGTTCAAAAAAATTGCCCAAATCTATCAGGCAAACTAAACCAATAAAAGCGATCCATCCTATCTTACAAAATAAATAATATATAAAGACCATGCACCTCACACTCGACTTTTTTACCAGGCGAAAGCAATGTAGCCAGCTCAAACTGGGCACCCCTACACCACATGAAATTTCATACTTACCGCTGCTTTCTTCCGAACCTGACGGGGTTCATATGTTCCCATTGACGTAGGCTCCAATCTTCAACACCGCTTGCACGCAAACAAGCACCAGCAAGAAAAGCCTCATGTAAGGAATTAAATCCTGCTACAGCGGACTGCAGGTACAAGGCACCGCTACCTCCCCATCTAGCATGGTCAAACTTAAGACCAAACAACATAGGACTAACTCCCAACGGAGACCATTCTATCACACAATTTTGCTATTTGCAATATCTATTTTAAAAAAATAACAAAAAATTCCCATCCCAAATTTTAGTATTTTTTACTATGTTATTCTCTTTTAACCTTAAAAAATATACCGATTCAAAAAACAGATTTTTTTATAAATACACCAATTGAAAATCAGAAAATTAAGGAGGAAGTACAAATGAACTCGAGAAAACGTACAAACGGGACTGGATCTGCCGTATATTTAGGCGATAAAAGGAAAAATCCCTGGGGCGCAAGAATTACCTTAGGCTGGGACATTTCAGGACATGTCATAAGACATTTCTTAGGATTTTTCCCGAATAAGCTAGACGCACTTCTTTGTTTACAAGACTACCATAACAATCCCAAGCAAATATATATACCTGAAGATAAATATAATAGGATCAAATTTATAGCAACCTCAGTTGTCTCCCCTATCATTCCCACAAAGAACAAGCGCTCTAAAATACTAAAAGAATCAATTTCTAAAAAATATTATACTTTTTGGAAGATATATGAAGAGTTTTCTGCCATTAAGTTCCCTACCGAAGAGGAAAAGAAGCAAGAAAAGGCACGAAATATCAAAGTCCTAGGTAAATTTAGCTATGGTCATGCTAGACATTTGCGTTCTGCGGGGCTTTACGCATCACAATTACACGACTTCGTGTATGCAGAACTAAAAACATCTCATTTCCAAACTATAATAAATAAAGCTGCCAAGGAAGGATATTCTCATCGTTTTTGTGAATATCTAATTACGCTGTTTAAGAACTTAGACCAATATGCTATCCAAGAAGCCATTATATCAACGGGATTTTCCAAGTATCTAACCAATCCTGCCCTACAAGGGAAAAGAAAAGTCAAAACTATCTTTAGCGCACAGGAAATTATCGCTCTACACGAATATACCCCTAAAACCTCGATCCAGGAACTCTGTCGAGATCTATTTATTTTTGCTTTATATACGGGATGTCGTCCCAATGAAATTTTCTTTACAAAAACTGTAAATATACATCTAGAAGAGAAATATTTTATTACAGGTTCTAAAACACTTGCTGGGAAAAATAGGGAAATTCCTATTCATCCTGAAGCTGCAAAAATAATAGAAAAATACTATATTCCAACAAACGAGTTTTTGTTCATGCATAATAGAAAAGTCATAAGCCCAGACTCCTTTATCCTACACTTCAGGAATTTTTTTGCAAGCGATCCTAGGATGGGCAAACATACTATGCACGAATGTAGACATACCTTTAGAACTGAGCTAGAACGACTAAATATAAAACAAGTCACAATAAATGCAATTCTGGGACATAAAAACAACGATGTTGGTCTTGATGTGTACACTCATGTAACACTAGAAGATAAAATATCTGCAGTAAGCTTAATTGACTATAAAACAAATCCAAATCTCATTCTATTTAATAAAGATGATCATCTTTAAGTTTTTGTGTATTGTAGCCTTTTTGTGGCCCACGAACTATGCTTTGTCTCATATATCATTAGTATATGCGAAATATTTGTGACCTTTTTGTGACCCATAAGATATTTTACATTAGAATTAAGTTTAAAACTAATTTTTTAAAAAATCTCTTTTGTATCAGTGCAGATACTGTCGTAAAATCAATAACTGTATGGAACGGAAACGAGAAAGTAAACTCAATTGGTAGATTCTCAACAGGAATAGCAAACATCGCATTCACTAAGATAGTAACAGTTCCAGCAGGACAAACT
>JAGCXC010000070.1 GCA_017961515.1 Clostridiales bacterium
ACCCTAAGTTCTTCCTCTATACCATGGTCTTGAAGTTCAATATAAAAATCACCTGGTGCAAACATATCCCTTAATCTAATAGCATATGCTTTTGCATCATCATATTTTCCTTCAAGCAATAGTCTTGGAATAGCACCAACTATACAAGCAGAAAGACAGATAAGACCCTCTGAGTGTTTTTCAAGTAAATCTAAATCAATTCTAGGCTTTACATCGAAACCATCTATGAATGCCAATGTACTCAACTTGATCAAATTTCTATATACAACATCATTTTTTGCAAGCAAAATTAAATGATGTCTTTTATCATCTTTATTTTTTTCATACATGTTGTCACAGGTATAAAACTCTTCACCAATAATAGGCTTAATACCTGTTCCTTTTAAAGACTCTACAAAAGAATATACACCATACATATTGCCATGATCTGTTATGGCAACAGCATCCATGCCTCTAGCCTTGAGAGCATCTGCAAGTGGGTGAACATCATGTTTGGCACCTGTTGTAAGTCTTACGCATCCATCAAGAAGTGAGTACTCTGTATGTAAATGCAAGTGTACGAATTTTCCCATATGTCTCCTAATCTATATCTTTTTTATTTATCGGTATATTGTTCTGCAATTTCAACGATTTTACGTAATCGATGGTTTAAACAGCTTTTTGATACACCTAAAACCTCTGATAGTTCAGTTAACGATGCTTGAGGCATACTCATCCTTGCCTGAGCTGTATCATATAATTCTTTAGGTAAAGTATCTAATCCAACTGCCTCTTCTATATTGCCAATTGCTAGCAAATGTTTAGATGCTGCAACAAATGTTTTATCTAAATTTGCAGCCTCACAAATAGCAGAACGATTTATAATATTAGATGTTAGTCTTTCATTAATAATGTTTTTAAGGGCAGCTGCGCTCTCTACTGCGCCCAATATTCCAAGCATACCCAATATCTCATCTTTATCTTTTAGATAAACCAAGATATTTTGATTTCTTTCACTTGTCTTTGGATGTATGCCATATATATTAAGTAATTGCACTAGAGAATCTGACAAGTCTTCTGATTGTTGAGCAAACTCAAAGTGATAGCCATCCTTTTTATTGTTTTCGTTCATTGATGGTACAAATATTGCTCCACAAGCAACAAACAATCCGTCAAAATATGCCTCTGTATTCTTTTGGGATTTATATACAAGTTCTGGAATAGTTGAAACAAAGGCAATAACTTCTCCATCCTTCATTTTTATAAGTCCCAAATCTCTCATCACATCAACAGTAATGACATTTGGAACACAAACAGCATAGTGTTTTCCTCCGGATCCTTTATTATTCTTTGTCTTTGGCATCAAAATCTCTATTAATGTTGGAAAATCTTTCTTTAGAATATCTACGATATTCATAGCAATGTCAACGGTAGGAACACTGAACACAAAATTCATTCTTCCGTTTGTATATTCTATAGAACCATTTACTTTCCCAATAGCAGAAAGATAAGAAAACCTCTCTTCTTGTGTGTTGAACTGAGAGGCCTTCTTTAATATTTCAGTTACCAAGTTCTCATTAAATTCAGATTTTGACATTATTTCTTCTCTGTATATCCTGTTTTATTCTTAAATGTTGGCTGGAAGCCAATGCCTGCTATTCTATCTAGTGGAATATTGTGTGCCTCAATAAAAGCAGATACTTTGTCAAATTTTGCTACCTTACTGGACTTATGCGCATCACTGCCTAAAATGAAATAGACATTTGTTGCCATAATATTATCTATATCTGGAGCTATTTCATCTATGTGCTTTTCATTAAGTTCAATATAGATATCCTTTTTTGCGGCAGCTTCACATACAGCAACAGCATCTACCAAAGTTCTAGATTGTAAATGAACCAAAACATCTATAGGATATCTTTCTATTGCGCTTAAATAAGCCCAAGTATTAATATTTCTTAATTTTTCACGAGAATGATATGAACCAAAGCCATTAGTTATTATATATTTTAAATTATTATTCCATACTGGTGGTTCTAGCCATCTATGGAATCCCATTGATAATAAATCAATGTTTGGCATAACATCTGCTGGAATATCCATATCGCCATTCTTATTAATTAAATTACCTTCAACCCCATGATATATTTTTATATCATAATCATCTACAGTATGAAGCATACTAATCTCTTCAGTTTGGTTTGAAAACTTATGATGAGACATGGATGTAAATAATGTTCGAAACGAATGATCCGTAATAGCAATTTCCTTTAATCCGGCCTTAATTGCTGCACGAGCTTGTTCCGTAATGGTATTAAATCCATCAGATGCAACTGTATGTAAATGATAATCACCAAATATTTCCATTTTTCTCCCCTTAAATTATCATAAAAACATAAAACAATATAGTTTTCAATAGTAAAACTATAATAGCACAATTTTGTGTTTTATTCAATACTAAAAATAGGACGGTTTTACAAGTTTTTTAAATAATCTAAAATTTTAGTAGCAAGAGCTTTTCCAATTCCTGCTTTAACTAAATCCTCTACGCTAGAGTTTTTAACATTCTCTAAACTGCCAAATTCTTGATATAACTTTTTAGCAGTTTTCTCTCCAACTCCTTCAATTTGAGAAAATGTCGATAGAGATACACTTTTACTATGTAAACTTCTATGAAAACTAATAGCGAATCTATGAGATTCGTCTCTTAATCTTTGTAAAAGTTGAAGTGCTAGTGAATCTAATGGCAAGAAAATAGGATCGTCTTCATATGGAAGTATTATTTCCTCGTCTTTCTTTGTAAGACCAATCATCTCAACATTAGCACCAGTCTCATTCATAGCCTCTATTGCAAACTTGAGTTGGATTGCCCCACCATCTAATAAAATTAGATCTGGTGTACTTTTAAAACTTTCATCTGTCTCAGATGGGTCTAGCATTCTTTTAAATCTTCTGCCTAGCACTTCCTTCATGCAGGCAAAGTCATTATTGCCCTCTACATCTTTAATTCTAAATTTACGATAATGTGACTTCTTTGGCTCTCCATACTCAAAAACAACCATGCTAGCTACTTTATCAACGCCTGATATATGAGATATATCATAACACTCTATTCTATTTGGTGTGTAATTGAGATTAAGGACATCCTGAAGTTGATGGACTGCGCCAATTGTTCTTAATTTCTTCCTGTCTTCTTGAACACCATATTTTTCTAGTGCTTCCTTGGCATTTTCAAATGCTAAATCTAAAAGATTCTTTCTTATTCCTTTTTCTGGAGTAGATATTAAAAGCTTTTTATCTGCCAACTTGGAAACGGATTTTGATAAAGAATCTTTATCATCTATATCAAGAAGAACGATTTCATCACAAATTGGCTTATTCTTTTCATAGAAAGCATAAATGTATTGAGATTTATCTTCAACAATACCATCTGTAATAAAGTTATCTGAGCCTACAAACTTTCCGCCTCTAACAACCATTAGATTAACCGCAGTTAATAGACCATTTGAAGCAAAAGCGAATATATCCAAATTATAATCCTTTGGTATAGCACTAACTTGTTTTCTAATGAGTTTATCTAAAGTCTTAAGTTTTTCCCTATATGCAAGAGCTACTTCAAAGTTCTGTTGTTTAGAGAAATATTCCATCTTTTCTCTTAGTTTCTTTTCAATCTCTTTGTCGTCTCCCTTTAAGAAGGCAATGACTTTATTAATCTCTTCCTTATATTCCTCAGGAGAAACATCTCCTTTACAAGGTGCAAGACATCTTCCTAGATGATAATACAAACATGGTCTAGATGGTTTTTCTAAATCTCGTCTACAATCTCTAATTTTAAATGCGGTATGAATTAAATCAAAAATGTCTCTAATATTTACACTAACCATATAAGGTCCAAAGTACTTGGCACCATCGTTAAAGAGTTTTCTTGTATATGTTACAGATGGATACTTTTCTTTAATACCGACTCTAATATATGGATAGTTCTTATCATCTTTAAGAAGGATATTGTAGTGTGGTTTGTATTCCTTAATAAGATTGTTTTCAGTAACTAGTGCATCTTCTTCACTTTGACAAATAATATATCTAAAATCAGCCACATGTTCTAGCATAGCCATTACCTTTTCTGGCTTGCTTGAATTGTTAAAATACTGTCTAAGTCTATTAACTAAAATTTTGGCTTTACCAACATAAATGACACTTGATGTATCATCTAACATCATATAAACCCCTGGTTTTGCAGGAACATCTTTTAATTTCTCTTTAAAATCAATCATGCATTATTCCTCTTTTTCATCCTCGCCAAAAGGGTCTTTTTCTTGTTCATCATCATCTTCATTTACGATTATAGGATTGTCTTTTTCAGCCTTATTTTTATCTCTAATTGCCTTGCCAACAATAGGTGCAAACCATCTATATATAAATGTTTGAGCTATATCTAGCACTAGCAATATTACTATTCCTATAAGTTCAATTGCCCAAAATGGGATTGAATTAATTATATTGAAATCAAACATAACATTGCCTGCAACATAATATAGGAATGCTATAGATCCTGCCATATATACAGCCTTTATAGGATAGGCTATAAACCATTTTACATGTTTTTCATACATAATAATAGATGCTATAGATATAGGTCCAAAATAGAATATAAATCCCATTACAGACATAATATCATAAGGCATCGCAAGACATAATAGAGATGCTGCAATATATGATGCTATGGATGCAAAATAGTATTTCTTATATAGTGGAAGGACTAGTGCAAGAGCTGCAAAAAAGAAAAAGCCAATTGATCCATATCTAACTATCATAGATAATGCTAGCAATAAAAAAACCAGCGCTGTAGTTATGCCCGCTAGAGCAACCTCATAAATACGCTGGATTCTTTTTAAATTATTATTTGGATTACGTCTTTTCATTTAGCAACAGGAGATTAAATCCCCACCCATACATTCGCAGCATGTATCTGCACACCATAAGGCAGCACAAATAGAACAAATTGAACTACCTGTATCATCTCCTCTTTGTTGTCTTCCGTATGTTCTTTGGGATTCTCTTTCTACATTAGTATAACTTCTTTGTTCAGTTGCCCTACCTTCTGTATTGGCACGCTCGTTTATTCTATCTAAAACTCTCTTATATTTGGCATTACTTGGGTCCATTTCAATGGCAACTGCTAATTGTGACTTAGCCTCATCATACCATTTCTTTGCATAATATATTCTTGCTTGATGGTAATGCCATTCTGCTCCTCTATAAGATAATTGGTCTAGAAGCGATTGTGCTCCTTCTAAATCTCCTGATTTAATTAAATTTGTAACATTTACAAATACTGAAGACTCATCACTTTCTACTACGTTTTCGGTTTCCTTAATCTCCATAGCACTTTGATAAGCTTCATCTAATATACGAATTTGGCGTGCCGCTTCAGCACCAGCTTCGCCTTCTTGGAACAATTGTTCACTCAATTCGGCCCTTTTGGCTTTGTATGCGTCGAGTATCTCTTGTTGAGATGCATCGCGGCTTACACCTAAGATTACAAACGGGTCGTATGACATTTATTCTCTCCTTCAAGTAGCTTGCCAATTTGCATTGGAATTCCCTTATAAATAATATTAGAAAGAACTCCCTCTGCCACTTTTACATTCATTTCATCATAAGCATCTGCTAAATCATTATATGTGCTGTTACAAATAAATTCTAATTCTTGCTTATGCTGCTCTATATACTCTTTTTTGTTTTCACATTTACCATATTTTGCAATAAATGGATTATATCTATTTTTTTTAGAATCTTCTTCTAAATCATCTATTGCATCCATAATATATACTATCTTTCCTAAGGCATATGTGAAATCTTCTTCTTCCTTAGTTAGAGGTCTGTATTTAGCCATCATTATTTTGGTTACATCCCTCATTAGTATTCCCATTGTATCTGTTACTTTATCTATTGATGCGGAGTTCTCTTTTTCTAGGACGGCTAGTGCATCAAAACAATCATTCATACATTTATCAACCTCTGGCAATCTTTTCTTTGCTGCCCTTTTTCTTGAGGCTAATCTAATTTTAACAAATACTCTTTTTTTCTTTCCATCTTGTACATCATCTTGCGCCTTATAATAAATTAATAAAACACTAAGATCTGCCACTTCTTTTGTTATATCGTCAACTGTAGCAATAGGCTTTTTACCTACTGGATGGATTATACAGTGACAATTCTTAACCTCAACATCTTTTTCGGCCAAGCAATGTAAGAGGGCTGAATAAAACGCTGAGTCATAGTTGACACAAAGTCTCGTTATTGGTGTTCCTGTTTTTCCTAACGCCACACAAAGCCCGCAATAGTATGCTCTGAACATCATGAAGTCCTTAACATACATATTAGCCTTATCTGGTATTACGTATCCAAACATCTGAGCTCCTAGAATTGTACGAGTCCTATTTTCTTTTGCACCTTTCTTAAGGTCTTATATGCAACATATCTAGCCTTGTCTGC
>JAGCXC010000071.1 GCA_017961515.1 Clostridiales bacterium
CTACACCGTTAACAACACAGAGCAAGAAAAGAAAATATATTGTGGCAGGGAGTATGAGCACAACCTCACCACCAACACACAATATAATTATATTTATGTGGGTGATATGCCTATTGCTTTGTATGTGCAGGGAGATACCAATGCCATGTACACTTTGCACACCAACTACATTGGTAGCATAGAGAAAATAAGCGACAAAAACGGCAATGTGGTGGACAGTATGTCTTATACTCCTTTTGGACAAAGAAGAATGTTCTCTGATTGGAGCAAAACCGACACCGCCACCCATTTTATTGACCGCGGTTTTACCGGACAGCAACATTTGGATAACTTTGCCCTTATTAACTTTAACGGTAGAATGTACGACCCTGTTTTGGCACACTTCTTAAGCCCTGACCCATATATCCAAAACCCCGAAAACCCGCTGAACTACAATAGGTATGCTTATTGCCTGTTCTCACCTTTGCAGTACGTGGACCCGAGCGGGGAGATGATAGATGACTATTTTGATGTATTTGGAAATTACTTGGGTTCAGACGATGCTTTAAGCGATAATATCCGTATTATTGATAAAGATATTTGGGACATGTACAAATATACTTACGATGATGGAACAGAAGCTATATTACATCATATTGGAAAATATGAATCTGTCGCCTTTTCTGAAGCATTTGACATGTCTCAAGAAGCACAATTATTGGTTTATCAACATTATAATCCTACGGATTTGCCTTTAAAACCGAAATCTTCAGATAAAGATAAAGGAAAAACATTTGGTCTTTCTTTCGTTTACTATACATTGACAGGAGCATCTCATATTGAAATACAATTGAAAGGGAACGCTAAGCATGAAATATCTAATCATGCTAATGAGATAACAAATCTTTTTATCCATGAAGAACAACATTATAATGATTGTAAATCACATGGTTCAGAAACTTATTCCTCTATGCTAACAGAACAAAAAGAAAAAAATGCTATAAATACACAGATGAAGCATAGTAGTTTTAATAAAACAAGGCCATGGTTTCAACAAAAAGTAAAAGAATATGGAAAACAATTTGGTTTAAATTTTTAAATAATAAAAAATGAAAAAAAGTATAACAGTACTATTGTTGTTTATTTCAACAATTTCATATAGTCAAATTCATTTTGAAATTGAAAATATTGATATTTCTAATGTAATAGAAGTCATAAATGAAGATCTCATTTATGAAGGATTTGGGGAAGGTCCTTGGATTGATATAGAATGTGCAATTATCAATAATACAAAGGATACAATAAGATTATTTTTTAAAGACTCAGAATTTCAAATTATATTTTATTATGATAATAAACAATTTAAAAAAAATCCTTTTATAACTCCTTTTTACAAAACAGATACTATTATAATTGAGCCAAATCAAAAATTCAACTTCAACTTAGGTACTCCATACTTATTAGGTTGTGATTTTTATAAATGGAGTAGAATATCTTTAGTAAACATCTATAAAATAGATCATTCAAAAGAAGTAATAGCGACACTCCCAACCTTAAAAGTTAGATATAAAGATAAAAACATTGATATTACAACAAGCGGAATAAAAAAGGTAACTTTCATAGAAACCCCATAATTTTATTAATGTAACATATGATAGACAAAGAACAAATCATCTATACCAATAATGAGCCCGTAGCCGTGTATATACAAAACGACAGCAACACCTTGTATGCTCTCCATACCAACTTTAACGGTAGCATAGAGAAAATAAGCGACAAAAACGGCAATGTGGTGGACAGTATGTCTTATACTCCTTTTGGACAAAGAAGATTATATTCCGACTGGAGCAAAACCGACACCGCCACCCATTTGATAGACCGCGGTTTTACCGGACAGCAACATTTGGATAACTTTGC
>JAGCXC010000072.1 GCA_017961515.1 Clostridiales bacterium
AAACCGGGAAATTATCATTAGAAGAAGCTGCTTCTTTTGTTAATATGTCTGTTGATGAATTTATTGCTTCTGCCAAGCGTTTTGGAATAAAATTAAAGTAAAAGAGGATTATTAAATCCCCATATAATGATAATAGCTTATGGTAAGGCTTTTGCTTTACCAGAGGCTATTTTAAATAATTATAAAAGCACTAGGCAAATATTGGAAGAACTATATTTGTGAAAAAATTTTTTTTAACCGGTAATTTATTATTGCAATTTGTAAAGAGAAAATATTTTGGAAAATACTCTTGACAACTCACAAATAATGTAATAGAATGAACGGGAGTTAAGATATATGGGATTTATTGTTAGTTACTTACTTGGGATCCGGTGCGTAGGAGTTTTGTTGTAGTTGATCTTTTCTCAGAAAAATTGATAAAGATAAAAAGACTTTAGGAGGTGAAAGTTTTGCCTAATATAAAATCAGCTATGAAGAGAGTTAAAGTTGCAGAAAAAAGGAACTTGAGGAATAGAGAACAGAGATCAAAGCTTAGGACTGTTTTAAGAAGAAGTAGAGAAGCGATTGAAAATAAAGCAGAGAATGCGAAAGAGGCTTTTGATAGAGCTATAAAGGCTATAGATATGGCAGTTTCAAAACGTATTTTGCATAGAAATACGGCTGCGAGAAAAAAGTCTACGTTAGCTAAAAAGTTCAATTCAGTATTTGCTGAGAAATAATACAATTTAAAAAATGCCAAGAGTATTCAGCTTTGAGGTTGATGTACGGATTGGCCTTTTTTGCACCTAGCCATGACAAAACATGTAAAAAAGGGAATTATCTGATATGTATTAGTCGGAATAAGACATTAATGGAAGGAGGCGACTACTAGGAATTCTAGAAAGGGGTTCGTGTGTAGTCTTGGGAATATTATGAAGAAAATATTTATAATATGTGTATTAATGTTTAGCCTGTTAACAGTAGGGTGTTTAAAAAGGCTAGAGAAAAAGATGGATGTGTCTAGTTTTAGACAGGAAGAAGAAGTCAAAGTTGATGGTGATACAAAAGAGGAAAGAAAAGGGCTTGAGATAGTAGGCAATGAAGATAAAGTAATAGAAAATGTAGCTAATACCGACGAGGAGTATGGCGCATCAGAGGGTTACATAAAAGGAAGGAAAGATACAGATACATTCAAGTATCAAAGGCTAAAAGGAGAAATAAATAGTAGTTTATTGGATAGAGTTGTCTTAGAAAAAGAAGAGAATGATAAACACGCATGGTGGCTTCGTTTGAATGGTAATCATGAAGTGTCTGGGATAGATCCTTATGCGGAGAGATTAATACAAGATTATGATATAATATATGCTGGGGATACGAGTAAAAAAATTGTGTATTTGACGTTTGATGAAGGCTATGAAAATGGATATACACCGATGATATTGGATACATTAAAGGAAAATGATGTATCAGCAATATTTTTTATAACAGGGGCGTATTTAAAAAAGAATCCTGATTTGGTCAAGAGAATGTTAGATGAGGGACATGAAGTGGGAAGCCACTCGGTTAATCATCCAAGTTTCCCAGATTTGGCGTTTAAAGATTATGATAAATTGGAGAGCGAAATGTTAGATTTGGAACAAGAATTTTATGATAAATTTGGAATTGGATTTAAATATATAAGGCCGCCTAGAGGAGAATACAGTAAGCGTACATTGAAAGCTGCGATGCAAATGGGATATAAGAATGTATTTTGGAGTTATGCGTACAAAGATTATGACGTAAATGATCAAAGAGGAGAAGATTATGCATATAATAAAGTGATGGATCATTTGCATAACGGAATGGTTGTGTTGTTGCATGCTGTATCAAAAGATAATGCTAATGCATTAGATAGGATGATAAAAGACATAAAGAGCAATGGATATACAATAGCTCCGTTTGATTTGTAAAAGAAGACGGATTGCTTAGGTCATAGGAGAGAGTGCGATTTAAGTTTTGAAGAATTAAGATTTAGGACTCTAGATTTAAGAAAAATTTGATTGATTTACTTTGAATTGGGGATACTATATATCAATTTTATGTAAAAAGGAAATTGATATTATGAGAAGAAAAAGTCTAGTGGTGCTTGTGGTATTGATATTGTTGGTTTTAGTGGGGTTGTTCTTGATGAACAATAGGGCTAAAGTTATGAACATTTGTATACCATTTATAATTGGGATAACTATAATGTATTTAATAAAGCCTGTATTAGTGAAACTAAAGAAAATAAAGATTCCCAGTAAATATGGGATACTTAGTATATATGCAATGTTTTTGGTGGTACTTGTATGTTTAGTAGTTTTTGTATTGCCTAGGTTTGCAGACAATACAAAAGAGTTGATAATAAAAATGCCTGAGATAACAACAGGATATCAGTCTAAGTTTTATAAATTTATTAATGGGTTAAAGATAGATGCATGGCCTAAAGAAATAAAGGATTTGGCGGTAGATAAAATACGAATAGAGTCTAAAAATGTACAAGAATTTTTGATTAATGCACTAAAGAATATATTAAAATCTATCCTTAGGATTATGACGAAATTTTTTGATTTAGTATTAGGTATGATTATAGCATATTATCTTATAGTAGATGAGAAAGTATTTAAAAATATGATTCTGATGTTGGTACCTAAAAGATATCGAAATGATGTTAGAATTGTAGGAAGGAATATAAGTAATATAGTAGCAAGTTTTGTTAGAGGACAATTGCTAACGGCAGTTATAATAGGTGTGTTGATAACAATAGGGTTGCTTGTATTAAAAATAGATTATGCACTGCCGTTGGGGTTAATAGCTGGTATATCTAATATAATACCATATTTTGGTCCAATAATTGGTGCAATACCTTCGGTATTAGTAGCGTTGTTGGTGTCTCCGGTCAAAGTGATGTGGGTTTTAGCGCTTATGATTTTTATACAACAAATAGATAATATAGTTATATCGCCTAAGGTTATAGAAGATAAATTGGGTTTACATCCAGTGACGACAATATTATCTGTATTAGTGGGAGGAGAATTTTTCGGAGTTTTTGGTATGTTGTTTGGAGTTTTAGTTGTAGCAATATTAAAAGTTATTTGTAACAGAGTGGTAGAAAAAATAGTATAAAGGAGAGATAATTATGAGTATCAGGCATATAACAAATGCAAATTTTGAACAAGAGGTAATGAAATCAGATAAATTGGTTGTAGTCGATTTTTGGGCAACTTGGTGTGGCCCATGCAGAGCGATAGGCCCTGTTGTAGATGAGTTAGCACAAGAGTATAATGGAGAAGTTGTAATTGGAAAAATAAATGTAGATGAAGAAGGGGAGTTGTCTAGAAAGTACAAAGTTATGAGTATACCTACAATAATGTTGTTTAAGAATGGAGAAGTTATTGATAAAGTTGTAGGATTACGGTCAAAAGAGGATTTAATTGAATTGATAGATTCAAATAAATAGGAGTACGGTTAAGAGATACAGTTGGATTTTGTATAAGAGATTTTAACAAAAATTGATTTAATTGATGCCTCGATCCATTAGGTCCGAGGCAATTGATGTTTGCGTATTTCGCATAAGTGACATATTCTTATTATCTAAAAGTTGGAAGATTCTTGTGCTATAGTACTGTCGTACTAAGATTGAACGAGCTAACCTAAGTTGGGACCTACGATTTTATATTAAGTTTCAGAGATATACTTTTTGGTGATTATATTCTCGCTAAATTTAGATAAAATGATGTATATATTTTGTAGTTGTTTTTGTAGCGAAAGTATTATATAATTTGAAGTAAAAGTTTATTAAAAGAGGATGATGTAATGAAATATGCAGAGGATACAATAGTTGCGATATCGACTCCTTATGGAAGTGGTGGAATAGGCGTGATTAGGTTATCGGGCAAATATGCATTTGATATTGCAGCGAAAATATTCCAAGGTAAGAAAGAGTTTAGTGATATAAAGTCGCATACAATAAATTACGGTAAAATTGTGGATGTGTTTACGAAAGAGGTTTTGGATGAGGTACTTTTGTCTAAGATGAAGGCTCCCAATACTTTTACAAGAGAAAATATTGTTGAGATTAATACTCATGGTAGCCAGGTTGTTTTGAAAAATATTCTAGAGCTAACAACTAAGCTTGGTGCACGTGTGGCTGAGCCAGGAGAGTTTACTAAGCGAGCATTTCTAAGTGGAAGGATAGACTTGTCGCAAGCAGAGGCGGTTATTGATGTGATAAATTCCAAAACAGATAGAAGTCTTAAAGCTGCTTTAAATCAGTTAGAAGGAGCATTGTCAAAAAAACTTTTGGCGATAAGAAGCGAGCTTATAAAGCTTATTGCGCATATAGAGGTGACTATTGATTATCCGGAGTATGATATTGATGAGGTGACTGATGGGGAGATGGAAGATGTTCTTTTCGTATCGATAAAGGGTATCGATGATATATTGAAAACGTATGACAGAGGCAGGATATTGCGCGAAGGGATTAGCATGGTAATAGTTGGCAAACCTAATGTTGGCAAGTCGTCTTTATTAAATAGTTTGTCGGGTAAAAATAAGGCAATTGTTACAAATATACCAGGAACTACAAGAGATGTTATAGAGGAGTACATAGATTTTGCTGGAGTGGCGGTGCGATTGGTAGATACTGCAGGTATACGGGATACTATGGATATAGTAGAAAAGATAGGGGTAGAAAAGAGTAAAGAAGAAGCTCAAGGTGCAGATCTTATTGTGTTTTTAGTAGATGCGTCCCGTGGTATGGATAAAGAGGATGAAGATATATTAGAATTAATAAAAGACAAAAATGTTGTTGTGTTAATGAATAAAATTGACTTAGTAAGTGATACAAGTGGATTAAAAGAAAAAATACAAGAAAGTGCAAATGTAGATGTAATAGAAGTATCGGTCTTAAATGAAGTAGGACTTTCAAAATTTGAAAGTTATATTAGAGACAAATTTTTGAAGATAGATAGCAGTAATGAAGTGTTATTGACTAATATAAGACACAAAAATCTTTTGGAAAAGGCTAGCGAAAGTTTGAATAATGCGGTAAATGCTAAGAAAAATGGTATGCCATTAGATATGATAACGATAGATATAAGGCAGGCGGCCAATGACATAGGAGAAGTGACAGGGGAAGAAGTAAATGAGTTGATTTTGCAGGAGATATTTAGTAAGTTTTGTGTTGGAAAGTAAAAGAGGAGAGGGAATGGGATAATGGAATACATAGCAGGAAAGTATGATGTAGTAGTTGTTGGTGCAGGACATGCAGGGTGTGAAGCTGCATTGGCTAGTGCAAGGCTTGGAGCAAAGACAATAGTGTTTGCGATAAACTTAGATAGTATAGCTAATATGCCGTGTAACCCAAGCATTGGAGGTACGGCAAAAGGACACTTAGTACGGGAGATAGATGCGTTAGGCGGGGAGATGGGTAAAAATACTGACAAAACATTTCTTCAGTCTAAGACATTGAACACAGGAAAAGGGCCGGCCGTATTTTCTCTAAGGGCCCAAGTAGATCGCAGAATGTATCAAATAATGATGAAGCAGGTGTTGGAAAAACAAGAGAATCTTGATGTGAGGCAAGGAGAGATAGTCGAGATTTTGTATGAAGAAATGCAAGACGGAAGACTTAAGGTGAAAGGAGTTCGTACGCACACTGATGCAATATATGAGTGTAATGCAGTTGTGTTAACAACGGGTACGTACCTTAAAGGACGCATAATAATAGGGGATATTATGTATGATGGTGGACCAGATGGACTTTTTCCTGCGAATAAATTGTCCCAGAGCTTAAAAAACATGGGTATAAGTCTTTTAAGATTAAAAACAGGGACGCCAGCAAGGTTGAATCGGCGTAGCATAGATTTTAGTCAAATGCAGGAAGAGCATGGAGATGAAAATATAATCCCATTTTCGTTTGAAAATGATAAATTGGAACGGGATCAGTATTCGTGTTGGCTTATTTATACAAATGATGAAACACATAAAATTATAAAAGATAATTTGCACAGATCTCCATTGTATAGTGGGAAAATAGAAGGGATAGGGCCTAGGTATTGCCCATCAATAGAGGATAAAATTGTGCGATTTGAGGATAAGGAGAGACATCAAATTTTTGTTGAACCGATGGGAGAAAATACAGAGGAAATGTATCTTCAAGGGATGTCGACTAGCCTTCCTGAAGACGTTCAGATAAAAATGATGAGGACGTTACCTGGGCTAGCTAATGTAGCAGTTACTAGGAGCGCGTATGCAATAGAATATGACGCAATAGATGCAACTCAGCTTAAATTATCACTGGAGTTTAAAAATATAGAAGGATTATTTGCGGCGGGTCAGATAAACGGAAGTTCTGGATACGAGGAAGCCGCGGCGCAGGGGATTATAGCCGGAATAAACGCAGCGATGAAGATAAAAAATATGAAGCCATTAATATTGGATCGATCTGAGGCATATATAGGTGTTCTTATAGATGATCTTGTTACAAAAGGAACAAAGGAACCGTATAGGATGATGACATCGAGAGCAGAGTACAGACTTTACTTACGTCAGGATAATGCGGATTTAAGATTAACACCGATAGGATATAAGATAGGTTTAATAAGTAATGAAAGATATAATAAGTTTTGTAGCAAAAAAGAGAGAGTTGAAAAGGAACTAAAGCGATTGAATGAGACTTATATACGACCAACAGATAAGGTGAACGAGTTTTTGGATAGCCAAGGTAGTTCGAGGATAAAGTCCGGGATAAAATTGGTTGATCTAATAAAAAGACCAGAGTTAGATTATGATGTGCTTTCTTGTATAGATGAAGAAAGGCCATCTTTAACTAATGCAGAGAGGGAACAAGTTTGTATTGCGGCAAAATATGAAGGATATATAAAAAGACAGTTGATGCAGATTGAGAAATTTAAGAAAATGGAGACAAAGAAATTGCCTTCAGATATAGATTATCTTAATTTAGAGGGACTGAGGCTGGAAGCTAGGCAAAAGCTAAATAATATAAAACCTCAGTCGATAGGACAAGCATCAAGAATAACAGGAGTATCGCCGGCGGATATTACGGTGTTGTTGATTTATTTGGAGCAGGTGAAAAGAGGGATTGGAAATGGATGAGAAATTTTTTGAGGTATTGTATAGTGGAGCAAACGAGCTTGGAATAAAATTAGACAATAATAACGCAAAGAAGTTTAAATTATATAAGGATTTGTTGAAGGAATGGAATGAAAGAGTGAATCTAACATCTATTTTAGAGGATGAGGATATAGCTATAAAACATTTTGTAGATTCAATGAGTATATGTAGGTATATAAAAAAAAGTGGAGCGACTCTTATTGATGTGGGAACAGGAGCAGGGTTTCCGTCTTTGCCAATAAAAATTGTAAACAAGGATACACATGTTACGTTGTTGGATTCATTGGAGAAGAGGACAAAGTTTTTAAATGAAGTTGTTGTAAAGCTACATTTAGATGACGTCGATGTGGTGCATGGCAGAGCAGAGGATATAGGTAGGGAGGATAGGTATAGAGAAAAATTTGATTATGCGTGTGCCAGAGCAGTAGCGGCATTGCCGGTGTTACTTGAATATTGCCTGCCATTTGTAAAGACGGGCGGGCTATTTATAGCGATGAAAGGAAGTAATGTGGACGAAGTTTCAGTGTCGAAGAATGCATTGGATAAATTGGGAGGTAAAATAGTTGATGTTGTAGAATTTTGCCTTCCAAACTCAGATTACAAAAGAAATATAGTGCTTATACAAAAAATAAAAAATACGCCAAGTAAATATCCAAGAAAAGCAGGGAAGCCTAGTAGGATGCCATTGTAAAAGGTGGTATCTGGTGTAGTAAATTACCGAAAGTCAAGTTTTTGTTGAGAGAATAGACCAATGCAAAATGGCGCATAAATGAGTGAAGAGGTTTAGTTAGGTGAAAATTTGATAAGCGCTATTCGTAAGGTATAGGTGCAGGGAAGCTTTGGATATGAGTAGTGATGAAACACCTTTTTAATCATAAAGTAAAGATATTGTAAAGATATTTTAATTGAAATGTACCGATTAAGGTAGTATAATAAATTTAGTGTGCAAGAGAGATACTTGTACGTGTTTACTGTACAGTAAAAAAAGGGAGGTGTTTTAGTATGAATACAGATGAAATTTTCGAGATTACAGAAGAATTGATTGAAGAATGCTTAAATGAAAGTTTTGAGTGAAAAAGTATTAGGGAGGCCTAGGAAGTGATTTTAGATCAAGAGGTATAAGAGTGAATTAGTCTAACTGGGAAAGACAAACCACTCTTTTTTTTTGCTCAAATTTTGAATATTATTTATTGTTTTGGTGAAACATACTTATCGAAGAAAAAAGTCAAAGGAGGATAAGTGATGTCATCACTAACAACGAAAGAATTATTTTTAATACAAGACAATATCAAAATGGCTCAAAATTATATGCAGTTTACACAAAGCTGTATAAATCAAGTACAAGATCCAAAGATAAAGGATTTGTGTCAAGATATTATCACTGAGTATAGAGGTGCAATAACAACGCTAACAGGACATATAAACAAAGCCCAAGTTCAATAATAGGAGGATAACAACAGTGAATAGTTTAAATGATAAGGATATTTTGAATGTGTTGCTAGCCGGACATAAACTTGCAGCAACAGGTTATAGTACTTTGGTATTAGAAAGCGCTAATCCAACACTAAGAAATGATGTGACTGGCATATTAGAAAAAACATTCAAAAAACAAAAAGATATTTTTGATGTAATGTCAGAAAAAGGATGGTATCCAGTGCAAAGTGCATCAGTGACAGAATTAAGCAATGCAAAACAGGCAGTATCATCAATACAAGGTTAATTGCGTTTATTATGCTGAAAAAAGAAATTGCAAAGTAAGAGGTAAATTTAAAGTTATGCAAATTAAAATCGCGATATAAATATTGATTTATAAAGTGAGGAGATCTTGTTTAAAAAGGTCTCCTTATTGATCAATAGTACCGTAGACTTGTGACTTTAGTCGAAAGCAAAAGAACATATGTTATTTATATATCTTTTTCCTAAATATTTTTGTCAAATACTTTTCTTCTATATATACTTCACAACAAAAATACAAAATGTGTATTTTAATCTAATCTCATTACTTTAATCTTTTATTTTATTAGTTTATTATATTAACCTAAAATTGTTAATACTATATTTTTTTTGGCAATATATTCCTTGCTTGTAGAAGTGAGGGTATTCTCGCTAAATTTTAGATAAAAAATATTGCTAATGTGGTGTTTATATGTTATAGTCTTTAGAGGAAATATCATTAGTTAAAAAAATGGGTTGGAGATGGAAATGGAAGCGAATAATGTAATTATAAGATTAGAAAATATATCAAAGTGTTATAGAGACACATTGATATTAAATAATATTAATTTATATGTAAACAAGAATGAGTTTGTTACGTTGTTAGGTCCGAGTGGCTGTGGGAAAACGACTACGCTTAGAATAATAGGTGGCTTTGAAACGCCAACGGAAGGCAAGGTTATATTTGAACACGAGGTCATAAATGACATTCCTCCATACAAAAGGCGGTTAAATACGGTCTTCCAAAAGTATGCATTGTTTGATCATATGAATGTGTTTGACAATATTGCATTTGGATTAAAAATAAAAAAGATGTCTAAAGGTGAAATAGAGAGAAAGGTTACCGAAATTTTAGAGTTTATAAACCTTCGTGGGTATGAAAAAAGAAAGATAAATTCATTAAGCGGAGGTCAACAGCAACGTATTGCCATTGCAAGGGCGTTGGTAAATGAACCAGAGGTATTACTTTTAGATGAACCGCTTGGAGCCCTTGATTTAAAACTTCGAAAAGATATGCAGATAGAACTAAAGAATATACAACAGCGATTAGGTATTACATTTATATATGTTACACATGATCAAGAAGAGGCACTTACTATGTCAGATACGGTAGTTGTTATGAACTACGGAACAATACAACAGATAGGTACGCCCATAGATATATATAACGAACCTAAAAATGCATTTGTAGCAGATTTTATAGGGGAGAGCAATATAGTGGATGGAGTAATGCTTAAGGATTGTAGTATAAAATTTTCGAATCATGAGTTTGAGTGTGTAGATAAAGGCTTTTTTCCAAATGAAATAGTGGATGTGGTAGTTCGACCTGAAGATATAAAACTTGTACCAAAGGATGAGGGTATGATACAGGGTATAGTCAGATCGGTTGTATTTAAGGGAGTTCATTACGAGATGATTGTACAGTCGGATGATATTAATTGGATAGTTCACAATACTAGCATGAAAGATGTCGGAACAGTGTTGGGTATAAATATATTACCTAATGATATTCATATTATGAGGAAGGTGAAAAATACATGAAAAGAAAGTGGATAGTGTATCCGTACATATTATGGATGGTGTTTTTCGTAATATTGCCAGTACTGTTGGTCTTTTTGCAGAGCATAGTTAAAATTAACGGAGCAAGCTATGTTTTTACATTGGACAACTTAAAAAGAGTATTCGAGCCACTGTATCTTAGAGTAATATATAGATCAATAAAGCTTGCAATGATGAGTACATTTATTTGTTTGATCTTAGGTTATCCTGTTGCAGCAATAATTGCGAGTTGGGACTTAAAGCACAATAGTAGCATGATAACTTGGTTTATAATTCCCATGTGGATAAATTTTTTGGCAAGAACATATGCGTGGGTTGCGTTATTAGAGAAACATGGTATAATAGAGAGCATCATAAAAAGTTTAGGTTTTGCACCATTAGATTTATTATATACACAAAATGCGGTTATAGTGGGGATGGTGTATAATTTTCTGCCATTTATGATATTGCCGATATATTCGGCTTTAATGAAGATAGATAGATCGCATATAGAAGCGGCAAGTGATTTGGGAGCACATCCGCTTGTTGTGTTTCTAAAAGTTGTGTTGCCTAAGAGTTTTTCTGGAGTAATGTCGGGTGTGAATATGGTATTTATGCCGGCGCTTACGACATTTGTTATTTCCAGATTGTTAGGTGGCGGACAGTATATGTTATTAGGTAATCTTATAGAACAGCAATTTTTAACGACAAGGGATTGGGGATTTGGTGCTGCGTTGTCTATGGTGTTGATAATGTTTATATTGATAAGTATGTTTTTGATGTCAAAATATGAAGATGAAGGTGGTGAAGGGAAGATATGGTAGCAAAGGTGATAAAGAGAATATATGTTTTTCTTATATTCGTGTTTTTACATGCACCGATAGCGATGCTAATAATTTTCTCTTTCAACAATTCTAAATCGAGAGCCCATTGGGATGGGTTTACATTGAAATGGTATGCTAGGCTTTTAACAGACCAGGCTATATTAAGGTCGTTGTACATAACAATAGTATTGGCGATTTTAGCATCTATCATAGCGACAATATTTGGAACTATTGCTGCAATAGGAATATACAAAATGCGTTCACTAGCAGCAGTTATCGTAACTAACTTAACATACGTACCAATACTTAATCCAGATATAGTTACAGGAATATCACTTATGTTGTTATTTATATCCATAAAATTTCCACTGGGATTTTTTAGTCTTTTGATATCGCATATAACATTTAGTTTGCCATTTGTTATAATATCTGTATTGCCAAAGTTAAGAGAACTTAATCCACAGTTGTTGGATGCGGCACTGGATTTGGGGGCAAGCCCAGCTTATGCATATAGGAATGTGATATTGCCACAGATATCGCAAGGAATAGTTACAGGATTTTTATTGTCGTTTACTATGTCAATAGATGATTTTGTGATAAGTTTCTTTAATACTGGCGCTGGCATATCGAATCTGGCTATAACTATTTATTCGATGGCCAGAAGAGGAATAAATCCCAAGATTAATGCATTGTTAACATTGGTGTTTACGACAGTTATTTTGTTGACACTTGTTGTTAATAGTAGAATGAGTGAAAAAATGGGAGATGAGAGATAATTGAAAAAGATAGTAAGTTGTGTGTTTTTTTTGATAGCAATTATTTTAACTGGGTGTAGTAAAAGTAATGTTCGCAAGCTTAAAGTGTACAATTGGGGAGATTACATGGATCGAGCCGTAATTAAATCGTTTGAGAAAGAATATAATGTAAAGGTTATATATGATGAGTTTTCGACAAATGAAGATATGTATGCTAAGCTAAAAGCTGGAGGAATAAATTATGATATTGTGGTACCGTCTGAGTATATGGTAGAGAAGATGGCAAAAGAAGGGATGCTTGAAAAGATTGATTTTTCTAAATTACATAATTATGATAGTGTAAATGGTCAGTTTAGAAAAAAAGAGTACAATAAATCGCTAGAATATTCGGTGCCATATATGTGGGGGTCAGTAGGTATTATTTACAATAAAGATATGGTTAAGGAAAAGGTGGATAGTTGGAAGGTACTTTGGGATAAAAAATATAAAAAGCAGATACTTATGTTGGATAGTCCAAGGGATTCTATAGGTATAACACTAAAGCTTTTAGGATGTTCAGCAAATAGTAAAGATGTACATAAATTGAAATTAGCTAAAAATATGCTGATAAAGCAAAAGCCTTTGGTATTATCTTATGTCAATGAAGAAGTGAAGGATATAGTTATAGGAGATGAAGCGGCGTTGGCAGTTGTGTGGTCAGGTGATGCTGCGTATATGAAGCAACATAATCCTAAACTTGAGTACGTGATTCCTAAAGAAGGAAGTAATATGTGGGTGGATTCCATGGTTATACCTAAGGATGCTAAAAATAAGGACCTAGCATTGCAATTTATAGACTACATGCTAAGGCCAGATATTGCACAAAAAAACTGTAACTATACTGGGTATCTAACATCACACGCTGAAATCATTGATACGCTAAAAAGTGATAGTAGGAATGAAATGGAGTGTCCCACAGAAGAAGAAATTGATAGGCTGGAGATTTTTAGAGATTTAGGAAAAGATATATCTTTGTATGATAGGGTATGGACAGAAGTGAAATCAACTTAAAAAAAGAGGGATGTATATGAGAAAGAAAAAATTGAGTTTAGCAGTAAAAATAATAGTTGGTTTAGTACTTGGAGTAGTGGTTGGTGCAGTTTTTTATGGTAATGCAAATGTAGAAAAGTATCTTGCACCACTGGGAGATATTTTTATAAGGCTTATGGAAATGATAGTGATACCTATTGTTGTATCATCAATAGTAGTTGGAGTATCTGGGGTTGGAGATATTAAAAAGCTGGGTCGCCTTGGAGGAAAGACATTAATTTATTTTGAGGTAGTTACTACATTTGCTATTGTAATAGGGCTTGTAGTGGCGAATATGTTTAAGCCAGGTGTAGGTATCAATATAAATGATTTGTCGAGTGTGGATGCATGTAAAATGTCGGCTGAATCAGCAAATAGTAGTGGATTAATGAATACATTAGTAAACATAGTACCGAGTAATGTGTTTTATGCATTGTCTAGCGGGAACATGTTAGCGATAATATTTTTTTCAATACTATTTGGATTAGGGATAGCAACACTTGATGAAAAGGAAAGAAATTTACTTAATTCTATATTTGATGGTGTTACTAAGGTTATGTTTTGGGTAACAAATTTAGTGATGAAGCTAGCTCCAATTGGTGTGTTTTCATTGATTGCAGTTACAGTATCTAAGTTTGGAATATCGTCGATGTTGTCGCTAGGTAAGCTTACAGGACTAATTTATTTTGCTATGATACTGTTTGTAGTATTGGTGTTGGGAGTTGTGTGTAAACTTTTTAAAATAAATTTTGGAGAGTTTTTAAAATATATAAAAGATGAAATTATTTTATCTTTTACCACCGCAAGTTCGGAAGCAGTGCTACCGAGTATAATGAGAAAAATGGAAGAATACGGGTGTCCTAAAGCAATAACATCCTTTGTTATACCAACAGGATATTCGTTTAATCTAGCGGGGTCAACGTTATATCAAGCAATAGCAGTCATTTTTATAGTAGAGATTTGCAAAATAGATTTAACAATAGCTGAGCAAATAAAAATATTGCTTGTGTTGATGTTAACATCAAAAGGAGTTGCTGGGGTACCTGGAGTATCATTGATAGTGCTATTAGCGACGCTAAAAGCGATAGGTGTTCCAACAGAAGGGCTGGTATTAGTTGCTGGTATTGACCGTATATTGGATATGGGTAGAACGGCAGTCAACGTAATAGGTAATGCTTTAGCGGTGGTTGTTTTATCTAAGTGGGAGCATCAATGGGATGAGAAGAAAGCACGTGATAGTGTATATAAAATTGATGCAGGAAGTACAATTTAGTAAGGGAGTTGATGTTGTAATGAACATCGTGGTTACAGGAGCAAGTAGAGGAATTGGAGCCAAAATAGCAGAAAAATTTGCAGAGAATGGACATAATGTGGTGATCAACTATCATACGGGAAAGAAGACGGCTTTAGAGCTAAGAGATAGATTAAATAAAAAGGGATTTAAATCTATAGTATGCAAAGCAACCGTTACTGATAGAATAGAGGCAGGAGATTTAATCGATTATTGTGTACGAAATTTTGGTAGTATTGATGTATTAGTGAATAATGCTGGAATAGCTCAACCAAAGTTATTTGACCAGATTACACGGTATGATTGGGAAGATATGATAAGTGTAAATTTAAAGGGAGTATTTAATTGTTCACAGGCAGCAATAGGGAAGATGATTCGACAAAAAAATGGGGTTATTATTAATATATCATCTATTTGGGGGATAACAGGAGCATCAATGGAAGTTCATTATTCGGCGACAAAGGCTGGAGTTATTGGCATGACTAAAGCATTGGCGAAGGAAGTGGGGCCCTCGAATATAAGAGTAAATTGTGTGGCACCTGGGGTTGTACGAACGGATATGTTGCAAGGATACACAGATGAAGAGTTAAATGAGCTAAAAAATAAAACGGCATTGGAAAGATTGGGAACGCCAGAAGATATTGCTAATGCAGTTTATTTCTTGGCATCCGATGAAGCAAGTTTTATAACAGGTGAAGTGTTAAATGTAAGCGGAGGATTTCTAATATAGGAGACATTTAAAATGGAGGATATATTATTATTGGGTGGGACATTTGATCCACCACATTTCGGACACATAAAGATAGCACAAGAGGTTAGTAAAAAACTGGGCATAAAAAATATTTTAATGATACCATCTGGAAATCCGCCACACAAGGTGGGAAGGTATGTTGCGAGTGTTGATGATAGAGTTTCGATGCTAAAACTTGCAATAAAAAATAAAAAAAATTTCAAAATTTCCTTGATTGAAGTGGGTAGAAAGGGGTATACTTATACAATCGACACATTGAATGAACTGCATAAAAAGTATAAATGTAATTTTTATTATTTAATTGGTGCTGATGTTGTAGTACAGTTGTTGTCGTGGAAAAAGTACGAAGAACTTTTTGCTATCTGTAAGTTTGTAGTTGTTATGAGAGATGGATATACAAAAGAGAGAATAGAGAAAGAGGTGGAAGAGCTATCACGATTATACAAATTTGACGCTATAGTTGTAGATGTGGATTATATAAATATATCATCAACAGAAATAAGAAGTCTTGTTAGGGATGGCAAGAGTGTGGATGGATTAATTCCGAAAAAAGTGGAAGAATATATAAGAGACAATAATTTGTATAGAAAGTGAGAATAAGTATGAATTACGATGAGATTTATAAAGCGATGAAAGAGAAGATGTCAGAGAAAAGATTTAAGCACGTATTGGGTGTTGTGGAAACGGCGAAGATGTTGGCAAATTTATATGATGAAGATATTGAGAAAGCAAAGATTGCAAGTATTTTGCATGACTGTGCAAAGGAATATACGAAAGAAGAGATGGAGAGACTTTGTACATATTACAGTTACCATGGAGATGATTTTATATCAAAAGAGCCAGCATTGTTGCACAGTAAAGTTGGTGCAATTTTGGCAAGTGCTACGTATGGAGTCAGTGATGAGGATGTACTAAATGCTATATCCTATCATACAACTGGAAGAAAAGATATGACTATGCTTGAAAAGATAATATTTATAGCAGATTATATAGAGCCTTCACGGAGTTTTGAAGGGGTTGAAAATATCAGAAAATTGGCGTTTAGGGATATAGATTTGGCTGTATTTGAAGCATTAGAAAATATATTATTGCACTTAATAGAAGAAAAATCTTTTATACATATAGATACGTTGTACGCAAGAAACGATTTATTAAAGAAAATAAAAAACAGAAGTTAAAGGAGAGGAGAAGACCATATGGATACAAAAGAATTAAAGAAAATAATAGTTAAAATTTTGGAGTCTAAGAAAGCAATAGATATAGATGTGATAGATATTGATAAGGTATCAATATTAGCAGATACATTTGTTGTGTGTAGTGCGACAAGTGTGCCGCATGTTAAATCCCTTGTTGATGAACTAGAGGAGAAATTGGAGGAAATAGGACAAAGGCCATTAAGGAAAGAGGGATATGATACTGCAAGATGGGTATTGTTAGACTTTGGTAATGTAGTGGTACACATATTCCATAGAGATGAGAGAGATTATTATGACTTAGATTCATTGTGGAAGTATGGATTAATATCACATAAAGAGGAAAAAGGAGAGTAGATAGGCATGGTATACGATTTCAAAAAAATAGAGCGAAAGTGGCAAGAAGAATGGAGTAAAAATAATTCATTTAAAATAGATCAAGAGAGAGCCAAGAAGAAATATTATGTGTTAGAAATGTTTCCTTATCCATCAGGAAATCTTCATATGGGACATGTTAGGAACTATTCTATAGGAGATGTGGTAGCAAGATTTAAAAAGATGAATGGGTATAACGTATTGCATCCAATGGGATGGGACTCATTTGGGTTACCTGCGGAGAATGCCGCAATAAAGCATGGTGTTTTACCAAAAGATTGGACATGGTCTAACATAGACAATATGAGGGATCAGCTTAGGAAATTGGGAATAAGTTATGACTGGGGAAGAGAAGTTGCAACATGTCATGAGAGTTATTATAAGTGGACACAGTGGTTGTTTTTGCAATTGTATAAAAATGGACTAGCCTATAAGAAAAAATCCCACGTTAATTGGTGCCCGTCGTGTAGCACTGTTTTGGCAAATGAGCAAGTTGTTAATGGAAAGTGCGAGAGATGTAAATCAGATGTTGGTAAAAAGGAATTAAGTCAATGGTTTTTCAAGATAACAGACTATGCTAAAAGATTATTGGATGATATAGATACACTAGAGGGATGGCCAGACAGAGTAAAACTTATGCAGAAGAATTGGATAGGCCAAAGCTTTGGGGTTGAAGTTGATTTTAAGATAGAAGGCCAAGACGATGCACTTAGGATATACACAACTAGGCCAGATACAATATATGGGGTAACTTACCTTGTTATAGCACCCGAGCATGAAAAAGTTGAATCGTTGATAAAAGGTAGTGATACAGAGAGTGAATGTAGAGAATTTATAAATAAGATGCAGTACCTAAATGAGATAGAAAGAACATCAACTCAGACACCTAAAGAAGGGGTGTTTACAGGGAGATATGTGATAAATCCACTAAACAACGATAGAGTACCTGTGTATCTAGCGAATTATGTTTTAGCTGATTATGGAACAGGTGTTGTAATGGCGGTTCCAGCGCATGATCAAAGAGACTTTATGTTTTCTAAAAAATATAACTTGCCAATAAAGGTAGTAATAAACAAAAAGGATGAGAAGTTAATTGCAGAGGCAATGACAGAGAGTTTTGAGGAAATAGGAGTGTTGACTAACTCGGGGCCATTTGACGGAGAACCAAGTGATATTGCAAAGAGTAAAATTGCACAGTACATAGAAGAAAAAGGATATGGAAAGAGAAAGGTAAATTATAGATTAAGAGATTGGTTGATATCTAGGCAAAGATATTGGGGGGCACCTATACCAGTGGTCTATTGTGAAGACTGCGGAATAGTTCCAGTAGATGAAAAAGATTTACCAGTGCGTTTACCCGAAGATGTAAAATTTACAGGAGAGGGAAAATCTCCATTAGCGTCAAGTGAAAGCTTTAAGAATACCACATGTCCTAAGTGCGGAAAGCATGCTATAAGGGAAGTGGATACAATGGATACGTTTGTATGTTCATCATGGTATTATCTAAGGTATACAGATCCTCATAATGATAAAGAGCCGTTTAGTAAAGAGTTAGCGAATTACTGGGCACCGATAGATCAGTACATAGGTGGAGTTGAGCATGCGATACTACACTTACTATACTCTAGGTTTATAATGAAAGTGTTAAATGATTTAGGCTATGTCAATTATAGCGAACCATTCAAAAAACTTTTGACGCAAGGGATGGTTTTAAAAGATGGAAGCAAGATGTCAAAATCACTAGGAAATGTTGTTAGTCCTGACGAGATAATAGAAAAGTACGGAGCTGACACAGCGAGGTTATTTATATTGTTCACAGCGCCACCTGAGAAAGAACTTGAGTGGAGTGATGCGGGAGTAGAAGGTGCGTTTAGGTTTATTAATAGAGTGTTTAGGTTAGTAGAAGAACTTGTGTATGTATTCAAATCTTCAGATGAAGATATTTGCCTTAAGGATGCATATGACAAAGATCTAAATCATGTATTGAACGTGACAATAAAGAGAGTTACGGAGGATATAGGAGAAAGGTTTAACTTAAATACAGCAATAAGTGCAATAATGGAATTGGTAAATTTCTTGTATCAGTATAAAGAAAAGGCAGAAAAAAGAAACGAGGCCTTGTTAAAGGATGCAGTAGAAAAGCTAATTATGTTATTGGCACCATATATACCGCACGCGGCAGAGGAGATGTGGCATAGTATAGGCAAAAATGATAGCGTGCATGAAAAATCATGGCCAAGTTTCGATGAGTCCGCATTGGTAAAGGATGAAGTGGAGATTGTGGTACAAATAAATGGTAAGATAAAAGAGAAGATCTTAGTACCCTTGGATATAACGAAAGATGAGCTAGAGAAAGTTGCAGTAAGTAAAGATAGTGTACAAAAATTAATAGGAGCAAAAACTGTTGTTAAAGTTATAGTAGTTCCTAAAAAATTAGTGAATATAGTAGTAAAGTAGAGTAGTTATAAAGGTAATTGTAGTGGTGAATCAGAAAGAGAGGTAGACGTAGAATGGGAATTAATATGGATTTAATAAAATCTGATTTAAGTAAAATTAGCCTATTAGGGGAAGAAGAGAAGGAACAACTTTTGTTGGAGTCCGTAAGAAAGAAGAAAAATAAAGATTTAGTAGAGAAATTACTTGAGTTTGGAACCAGAGTGAATGTGATGAATGAGAATAAAGATACACCATTAGTATTAGCGTGTGATAGCGATAATACCGAAGTTATAAAGCTACTGGTGGAAAACGGAGCCAATGTAAATTATGAGTTGTCTGGTATGGGCACACCACTTTATTTAGCATGTCAAAATAACAATGAAGCTATAATACGATATTTAGTAAATAGAGGTGCGAATGTAAATAGTACAGCTAATTATAATAGAGAAACACCAATGATGCAATCGTGCAGGACTCTCAATAGGAATATAGTAAAGTTACTAGTAGAGGAAGGTGCTGATATTAACATAGCAAATATACATGGTGTTACACCCATAAGCTTAACGTGTAAATTAGTGGGTCAAGCGTATAGGGGAGGTCAAGATTACAAGGAAGCATTTAGTTTAGCAAAATTATTGGTTAGGAAGGGTGCTAGGCTAAATGTTGTAGAGGAGGATAATAGAACAACACCACTTTTGATTGCGAGTGAATATCAAAATGCGAAATTGGTGGCACTGTTAATTGAAAATGGAGCGATAGTTAAGCCGACGTATCCTAGAGTAGTACAGGACTTTATAAAGCAGACTGTGGACAGAATGTATCCATCGCTAAAGGAAAGGCAAGAAATAAAGAAGTCAATTAGGTCAAGGGATATAATATCATTGGGTGCCTGTTTATATGATTATTTAAATATGAGTGAATTTAAAGAAGATGATGATTCATGGGAAGGATATAAAAAACTGCATAAAACAAAAAAATATGTTTGTGAGATAAAAGATGGAGAAGAGTTTAGGGAGGTTATACGCGAGATTAGAAATCTTAGGGTACTTCTTGGTAGATCAGAGAATGATATATATTTAAAAAGTAGAGTGGTTGAGATATCCAGTAAGCTTGAGGTAGATATGGAGATATTTAACCTTATAAATAAGATGCATACTAAGCTTGATAGGCTAGAGGAAGATAAAGCTTGGAATAAGAGATTAAAAAAAATAGGGCAAAACATAGAGCGTGGGTATGGAAAAAGTAAGGTATAAGCTAAGTTTTAAAGTGTGAGATGTTGCTATTAGAGAGTAGATGGAGGAAAGGATATAAATTTAAATATGGAGTTTGTGCTAAGCAAGTAGACTTAAAGATTCGATGTACGATATTTAAGTAGTAAGTATAGACTTTTGTATAAAAGAATAAAACCTCTGACTTAGTATAAGTTGGAGGTTTTAAGTATAAGTAAGATAAAAATAGAAATGTGCAATTAAAAAAAGTTATGGAGATTAGGAAATAAGTATAAAAGGAGGATAACAAAATTAAAGTATTAGACAATAGAAAAATATTAGGTTTTTTAAAAAGAGTGGTGGCACAATAAGAAAGGGCTGAGTCGAGATTATGAAGAAAACTAATAAAGAGGTAAGGATTACAACAAGTAGAATTGCGCATAGAGAAAATGCGTTGATTGAAGCATGTAGAAATAAAAATGTGGCAAGGGTAGAGGAGATAATTAAAAAAGAAGGTGTAAGGATAAATCTTAGGGTACGGACAAAAAATGGAGAGTTGCCAATACATATTGCATGCATGAACGGGTGTATAGAGATAGTGAAAAAGCTTTTGGAAAGAGCTCGTGAATTAGAGGATTTTGATTATGTTAATGAGCGAGCAACTAGGGGAGGTACGGCACTTCACATAGCCTGTACAGTTGGGAATAGAAGATTAGTAACATTGTTGTTGTTTTATGGTGCTAGTATAAATAGAACGGATAATAAATACGATAGCACATCATTGTGGACAGCGTGTATCAGCGGAGCAACGGATATAGTAACGTTGCTTTTAAGACAGAAAAAAGTTTGTGTTGATGTAAATAAAGCAGCTTATAATGGGGATACTGCGCTACATAGAGCGTGTATTGATGGTACGGCTGAGATGGTTAAAGAGTTACTTTTGCATCCCGATATAAAAGTGAATATAGCTAATAGTGAAAAATTTACAGCACTACACTTAGCGTGTATTAAGGGAGACTTAAAGAAGGTTGAATATCTTTTAAAACATCCTGATATAGATATAAACGCAAATGGCAAAAAAGATGAAACTCCTTTACAGATAGCATGTGGAAAAGGGATAGTCGATATGGTAAGACTTATATTGTCGCATAAAGGAGTTAATATAAATTCTGGTGGTAAAGAAGGGATTACTGCATTGCATATAACGAGTAATTCAGGTCGAATAGATATAATAGATGAGATATTAGCATATAAAGGTGTGGATGTAAATATAGCTAATCATAGCGGTGTTACTCCGTTATATATAGCGTGCGGTGGTGGTAATAAAAAAGTAGTGGAAAGGTTGTTAAAATGTGAGGATATAGATGTAAATAAGTCAGATAAGTGTGGTACTACTCCTTTGCACATGGCGTGTAGTAGTAACAGTGTAGGTGTAGTTACAGAGCTTTTTAAACGTTCAGACTTAAAATTAAATATAATGGATCAAGAGGGTTATACTCCATTGCATGTAGCATGTGGTAATGGAAAAGCAGAGATCGTAAAACTTTTCTTGTCATATGAGCATGATAAGATTAATGTAAATTTTGCACAAAGAAATGGAATTACAGCGTTACATATGGCTTGTTTAGGTTTTGATGAAGTGGTAGATATCTTGCTAAATTGTCCTGATATAAATGTAAATGCAGTAATGGAAAACGGTATTACACCAATTTTGGGAGCATGTAAAATTGGGAGCAAAAGTATAGTTGAAAAATTGTTGGCAAGAGATGATATAGACATAACAATAACACCTTTTAAAAACAGTAGTTTAATAAGAGAAGTAAGGGGAAGATATAGAACAGAGATATTGGATATGCTTCAAGAGCGTGCGTTGAAGGATTTAAGTAAAGTATGTTCAAGTGGTGATATAGATAAAACAAGAAAGCTACTAGAATTAGTAAGAAATATTGAACCTATGCAAATTAAAGAGTTAATAAATGTATCAACTCCAGAGGTTTTAAGATATTTGATAAAGAGATTTGGTACTACAAAGGTAATTGAAGCAACAGATGCAAGTAATTTGGTAATGGATTATGTAATAAAAGAGAGCAATGTGCTATTTAAAGTATCAGGAAAAAATAAAGATATTTTAGAGAAGAGAATAGCGCATGAGCTTAAATTGGCATGTAAGTTAGCTGACGAGAATAACGTAGGAAGATTGCTTAGTACTGGTATAGATATATCAAAAGATGAGTCATATATTAAGATAGCGTTGAGTATAGGAAACCCTAATATAATACACATGTTAAGAAATAGAGGAGCGCTTGAAATAAGAAATGAAGAGTATGTAGAGAAAAAGGTTTCGGAAGAAATAGAGAGCGAGCTTTTATATGTGATTAAGAATGGGGAGGCCAAATATGTAAGAAAACTACTTAATAATGGCGCTAATGCAAATGAAATAGGAGAGGAAGGCAAGAGTGCACTAATGTATGCTGCAGCTCGTGGAGATAAGGGAATTGTGGTGGCATTATTAGAAAAAGGTGCGGATGTTAATGCAAGAGATAACAAACAAAAAAGTGCATTGATATACGCGATAGAAGAGGACAATGCTTTAGTTGCCAAAAAGCTAATAGAGAATGGGGCAGATGTTAATATTTGTGATGAAAACAACAGGAGTGTTTTAATGTACGCATTAAGAAGAGGTGAAAGTATGTCATTTATTATAAATTATAAGTTGGGGATAACTCCTGTGGATAAGTGTGATAAGTTGGGGATAGCTTCTACAGATGAAGAAGGCAAATTGAAAATAAGTTCTGTGAATGAAGTGGATATGTTGGGGATAAGTCTGTTGATGCATGCATGCCAAGGTGAATATGAGCCTGCAATAAAGAGATTAGTTGAAAAAGGGGCCAATGTAAACAATATTAGTAATAAGGGCTATACAGCAGTAGGAATAGTATTTAACAAAGGTAATATGAAGCTTACAAAATATTTCATAAAACGGGGTGCAACATGTCCAGGAAATGTGGACAAAAAGAATGAGTTTTATAAATTGCTTGATTGGACTTTGAATAAGACGTCTATATCTAAACCAGTGAAATTAAAGTCTAAAAATGTACTAGAGAAGAAGCCTTTAAAGGAGAAGATGTAGTTTTAAGAAAGAAAAGAAGTTTCCTTTTTGCTGAAAGCTAGTTAGAAAGAGCAGTTGGGGATAAAGTGGATATACTGTGGATATATCTGTTGATTAATAGTAGCGAAAACTCATGACTTGAGTTGGCTCTAAAAGAACACATGTTATTTATAAAAAATTATTTAGTGATATTAATTCACGGATGAAAGGTTTGAGAGGTAGTGATTATGTTGAGAAAAAACGAAAAATTTACCGTTTTGGGTAAGGCATTGTTTGATGCTTATATGAACAGAGATAGATTTAGGGTAGAGAGTCTGATAGAAAAAGTGCAAAATAAAAAGGATTTGAGGGCAAGAGAAGAACATGGAAATACAATATTGCATATTGCGTGTAGTGTTAATGATGAAAAGATTGTGCGCTTATTATTAGAGAAAAGTTTTTTGCTAAATGATTATGACTATGTAGATGAGGAGTCATACGAAGGGATTACCCCTTTACATGTTGTATGCAAAAATGATAGTGAAAAATTATTTAAGGTGTTGTTAGAATATGGTGTGGATGTAAATAAAGATGAAGGAACGGGAATTACACCATTGTACTTGGCTTGTGATAGCGGAAGTACAAATGTAGTTAAATTGTTGTTAGAGCAGCAAGTCAATGTAAACAAAGCTGATAGAGATGGTTTTACGCCGCTTAGTATAGCATGTCAACAAGGATATGCTGACATAGTAGAATGCTTATTGTCGAGATCGGATATAGATATAAATCTACTAACCAACAAAGGGAACAGTGCGTTTAGTTTGGCGTGCGGAAAAGGGAAAATGAATGTTATTGATATTATGATGAAAGATAGTAGATTGGATGTAAATGCGTGCTGTGAAAACGCGCGTACTGCATTGTATATGGCGTGTAAAGAGGGAAGAACTGAAGTAGTGAAAAAATTATTGGATTGTCCAGAAATAAAAGTCAATATAGTTGATGAAAAAATAATTACTCCCCTTAGTGTGGCATGTAGATATGGTCATGAGGATATAGTTAGGATGTTGTTATCGAACAAAAGGGAAAAGATAGATGTAAATTTATTTGATAGCAAAGGATTAACGGCATTACACGCAGCATGCTATAATTACAATGCGGGCGTAATAGATGCGTTATTATCGAGGCCAGATATAGATATAAACAAACCTGGATCCACAGGTACAGCAGCTTTACATATAGCGTGTTTTAACGAGAATATAGAGTTAGTAAAAAAATTGTTGAAGAATAAAGATTTAGATGTGAATATGTGTGATAAACACAATACATCGCCATTATTTATAGCGTGTTATCAAGGAAATTATGAATCAGTGGAGATATTGCTAAAATATGAATATTGTAATGTAGATGTAAATATAGAAGATGAAGAAGGGAATACACCTCTTTATATAGCATGTTATAAGGGATATAGAAAGGTTGTAGAAACTTTATTAAAATATTCGAAGGGTATAGTTGATATAAACAAGACAAAAGATGGCGTTAATGCAGTGAATATTGCGTGTGAAGTTGGAAGTACGGAAATATTGAAAATGTTGCTAAAATACGATAAAAAGAAAGCAGAAGTAACTAGAGCTGACAAAAAAGGGAACACACCATTACATATAGCATGTTATGATGGGAAAATACAAATAGCGAAGATGTTATTGGAATACTGTAACGGGGATAAAAATATCATAAACCGAGTTAACAAAAGAGGATTGACTCCGTTAATAATAGCATGTCAGAGAGGATATAAAAATATTGTAAGGGAGATTTTATCGTATCCGGATGTGAATGTAAATGTGGTAGATAAAATGGGAACTACACCATTATATATAGAGTGCCAAGACGGAAACAAAGATATTGTTCAAAAGTTACTATCGCTAAAAAATTTGGATATAACAATAATGCCGAAGAACAGGGGTATTATAACTAGTGTAGTAGAGGGAGAAGATAAAGAGGAAATAATAAGTATGTTGCAAAACCGGGCAAATAGAGATTTACCAGGTGCGTGCGAAAGTGATGAAGTAGAGAAGGTAAACCGATTATTAAATATAGTTGGAGATCTAGAACCAGAGCGTTTAGGCAAGTTATATAATATATCAACAAAACGGTTAGCAGAAGTAATGACAAAAAGATTTAGCACACAGATATTAACGCAGGTATTACAATATATTAAAGATGTTGATGCACGTGATAGTATAATAAATAAGATATTTGACAAGAAAGATATATTAAATAAAGTTGGTGAAGTGAATAGAGAGGTCCTAAAATATAAAATATCTAAAGAACTAGAGGAAGCATGTAGAGCGCGTAATGATTGCGATGTACAAAAATTATTGAATACGGGTATAGATGTGAGAGAAAGTGAAGCTTATATGAATGCGGCAGTTCTTGCGGGAAGTAACACTATAATTAATATATTGAAGAAAAAAGGAGCAAGAGCTGCGACAGTAGCAATAGAAAAAACTAGTGTACCCGTGGTGCATGAGAATGTTGTGTCTAAAAGGGTTAAGCAAAATAAAAATGCATTATTAGAGGCAATCGAGGAAGGGAACTTAACAATTGTGAAAAAATTATTAAAGAGTGTTTCTGCTAATGAAACGGATGGAAATGGAAAAAGTTTATTAATGTATGCAATAGAGAGGGGTCAAGTAGATACCGTGAAATTTTTGATTTCTAAAGGTGCAAATAAAAAAGCAGAAGACAACTCAAACAAGAGTGTGTTAATGTATGCTTTAGCAAAAGGAGAAATAATGTCTTTTGTAATAGAAGAGATAATAGATGAAGCCAATTTACGATTAGTAGATAAAGATGCTAAAAATTTATTAATGTATGCTTGTCAAGGTGGATATATGCCGGCGGTAAAAAAATTAGTAGATAAGTTATTGAAGCTAGATATAGGTTTAGATAATACTGATGCAAAGGGATGGACAGCAGCAGGAATAGCATTCAGCAGGGGTGATACAAGAATGACAGAGTATCTTATGAGAAAAGGAGCGGTAGAAGCAGGAAGGATACCAAATAAAAATGGATTCTATGAATTAAAAGGGAAAATAGATCAGGGAATTTTAATACCAAAGGTAGAAAAAAGGAGAAAAGGGAAATATAAATTATAGAATATAGATTAAGAAAATTATAGGTGAACCCTTATCCCATCGAAGAAGGAAGAGGGTTCATTTATTATAAGCGCTTGTAACCTTCTTGAATACAGCTCTTATTTGATGCATACAATTAAAATAAAAAAATACACAAGGAGCGTATTATGTACATTTTAAAATTAGGATCTAAAGGTCCTCTTGTTCGATTACTACAAAGCGTATTATTAAATTTAGGCTATAACATAGGCACAATTGATGGTGTCTTTGGTGTACAGACACAAAATTCAGTTTTAGAATATCAACGAGACAACGGTCTTCCTGTTGATGGTGTTGTTGATCAAAATACATGGACTTCTTTAGAAAAATTTATTTTGGGATATGTATCCTATACAATAAAACCAAAAGACAGTCTTTTTAACATTGCATCAACTTTTCTAACTAATGTCAACGCAATATTAGTTGCTAATCCTGGGCTAGACCCAATGAACTTGACTGTAGGCCAATCCATAATTGTTCCTCTAAACTCAAATGTTGTTCTAACCAACATCTACTACACATACGACATAATGGAAATGAACATACGATCGCTAAAAACAAGATATCCTTTCATTGAAACTGGTATAATCGGGCAAAGCGTCCTAGGAAAAAATCTCTACTACATAAAACTTGGTAAAGGAAAAACAGAGGTTTCATACAACGCCAGTCATCATGGCCTAGAATGGATCACATCTTTACTTACAATGAAATTTATTGAAGACTTTTCGCGTGCATATGCTACACAATCTAACCTATTTGGATATGACATAAAAGAAATTTGGGAAAACTACAGTATATATATTGTACCAATGGTCAATCCTGACGGTGTAAACCTTGTACTAAATGGTCTTGATACTAACAACCCTTACTACGATAAACTACTGCAATTAAACAACACGGGTCTACCATTTAGCAAAGTATGGCAAGCAAATATTCGCGGTATTGATCTTAATAGAAATTATCCGGCTTCATGGCAACTTGCAAAAAATCAAGAAGCAATGTTTGGTATAACAGGACCTGGCCCTACTAGATACGGTGGACCTTATCCTTTATCCGAACCAGAAACTCAAGCTATGGTAAACTTTACGTCTTCACACGATTTCAAACTTGTTATTGCATATCATTCTCAAGGTGAAGTAATATTCTGGTTGTACAAAAATATAACTCCTCCAAATGCACAAAAAATCGGCGAAACATTCTCTAAGCTTAGTGGATACGCCTTAGAAAAAGCACCTGTTACATCTTTATTTGCTGGATACAAAGACTGGTTTATAGAAGTGTATAACAAACCCGGCTACACAATAGAAGTCGGACTTGGTGAAAATCCTTTACCTATATCTCAATTTGACAAAATCTATAAAGACAACAGAGAAATAATGATTATAGCACCAACTCTTATAAATAAAATTGAAGACGATGACTAATCCCTAAATTAAAGTATATAGCCATTTTTTGCTTTGGCTATATACTAGATAAAATACTCGCTTGAAACTTGTATTAAACGGATTGGAAGACTAGCCAACATTTAAGCGGACACTTCCTTGCACCATCTACGCTTTTTTTAAGCTTAGAGGTGTAAAACATCCCCAACTTAAGTTTATCTTCTTGCGGATTTTCTTGGACCGGTAGTACCCCTTTTATTTTCAAAGCTTCTTTTTAAATCATGTTGCCTCTCGTCACTATCTTTCATAAATTTAGCAAGACGATCTTCAAACGACAGAACCTGTGGCTCTTTAACTTTACCTACATCTTCAGAACTTTTCTGAGGTTCCTTTTGTATCTTCTTTGGAACTGCTTTCCTAATTGACAAACTTATCTTGCCATTAGGATCAATAGATAAAATTTTCACCTTTACCTCTTGATTCTCTGTAAGGTGTTCTCTGACGTCTTTTACGTAATGCTCTGAAATCTCTGAAATGTGTACCAATCCATTTTTCCCTTCCGGTAACTGAACAAACGCTCCGAACTTTGTTATAACGGAAACTTTTCCGTCAACGATTTTTCCTTCTTCGACTAGCATATTATAAGAAATCCTCCCTAACTATTATATTAGTATTATACAGCCTTTATTGCTAATATGTCAATTTAATTTTTGTGCAATTTTTGAAAGCTTCACTGATATCGACACTTTTTTTGAATTCCTTAATTTTTATGTTAAGGTATTTACATTCTAATATCTTCTTAACTTTTACGAATCTCTTCTAACGCTTATTTTAAAGAAGAGAGAATATTTATAGAGACATCCTTTTAATAAAATTTTTGGTGTTAAGATAGAAGCTTTGTTTAAAGCTGGTATAAAATTTAAAATAGTGACAATAATAATGATGATACTACAATAAAGGAGATTTCGCAAATGAGAGCAACAGGTATAGTTAGAAGAATAGATGATCTTGGTAGAGTAGTTATTCCAAAAGAAATAAGAAAGACGTTAAGAATAAGGGAAGGGGATCCACTTGAAATTTTTACAGATAAAGAAGGAGAGATCATTCTAAAGAAGTATTCACCTATTTGTGAGCTTAGTGATTTTGCTTTACAATATGCTGAATCTCTCTTTAAATCAAGTGGACATATAACATGTATTTCAGATAGAGACACAATAATTGCAGTAGTAGGAACACCAAAGAAAGGATATCTTGGCAAGAGCATAAGCACTGATTTGGAAAAAGTAATAGAGGAAAGAACAGATGTATTATTAACATCACCTAAAGATAAAATGATAAATATTATAAAGGATGACGATGCAAAATATAATTCGCAAGTGGTGTCACCTATAATATCTGATGGAGATCCAATTGGAGCAGTTATATTTTTGTCGTTGGAATCTGATGCAAAAATGACAGAGCTTGAAGTAAAGCTTGCAAGTTCCGCATCCATTTTTTTAGGAAAGCAATTGGAGTAAAAGAAAAATTAAGTATATCTAAAATAGCCTAAATGTGATATAGTTTTAGTTGGAGTAAAATTGTATCAATTAGGCTATTTTGTTTTAGGGGTGATTTTATTGCGTATAGATAAATATTTAAAGGTATCTAGATTGATAAAAAGAAGGACAGTTGCGAATGAAGCTTGTGATAGGGAAAAAGTTTTTGTGAATGGAAGAGTTGTAAAAGCGTCGTATGAAGTAAAAATAGGTGATGAAATTGAATTGCGTCTAGAAAAGAATCCATTGCGTGTAGTAGTGACGAGTATTAGTGCATATGTGACTAAGGAAGGAGCAAAAGAAATGTATGAAATACGGTAGCAAAATTTGACTTTACAAAAAAAATGTGGTAAACTTATGGATTGAAAGAGGTAAGTATAATAACAGGATTTAAGAAATTTTTCACTGCATTTATAGTGTAAAAATTATTCTTAAGGGGTTGATTGTGGTGTCTAAGACTATATTGATAGTGGATGATGAGAAGAACATTGCAAATATATTGGATTTTAATTTGAAAAAGGAAGGATTTAATACAATAGTAGCAAATGATGGAGAAACTGCTGTGGATATGGCTTACAGCAAGAAACCAGATTTAATATTGTTGGATATAATGCTTCCAAAGTTGGATGGATTCTCGGTTTGTAAAAAAGTGAGAAAAGATCTTAATACACCTATTATTATGCTAACGGCTAAGGAAGATGAAGTTGATAAGGTTTTGGGGTTAGAGTTGGGTGCAGATGATTACATGACGAAACCCTTTAGTCCAAGAGAACTGATGGCGAGAATAAAAGCAAACTTAAGAAGGACAGAGATGTCTGAAAATACACAGACTGAAATTTTGAAATTTGGTAATCTTGTAATCAACTGTGCAAGTTATGAGGTTAAGCTAAAAAATAAAGTGATAGATATAACGCTTCGTGAGTTTGAGCTACTTAAGTTTTTGGCGCAAAGGAAGGGCCAAGTATTCACAAGGGAAAGTCTTTTAGAGAAGGTTTGGGGATATGAGTATTTTGGGGATGTAAGGACAGTGGATGTTACTGTACGAAGGATACGGGAGAAAATCGAGCAGGATCCGGCGAACCCTAGATATATAATAACTAAGCGAGGGGTAGGTTATTACTTTAGAAAATAATAGACATGTGGGGATTTGACGAGAATGACGACAGAGCGTATTAAATTATTTAAGAGCCTACAGGTTAGGTTGGTATATATGTTTGTATTGATGACGTCGGCGCTTATGATCATTGCCGCTATATCGATAAACAATTCTGTACAGTCATCTTATTATAAGACATTTAAGACTAGAATAGAGAAAGGTTTTGATGAGTGGAGACTCAGGAAAAATCCTACACGTGATGAAATTTCGCATTACTTAAGAGAAGAGAAAAATGCTATGTTTTTGTTTTTGATAACTGACTACAAAACATATAGCATAATAGATCAAAAGACAAACGAGATAATTTATTCAAGTGACAAGTTATTTGAAGAGGATAGAGAAAAACTTTTAAATCAGATACAAAGATCTAGTAATTATGTAAAGGCGCTTGCAGGGCTAGTTGGAAGCAAGGACAAACTAATTAAGTTTAAAGATAAGGCATATCTAGATTACGCGAAACCTGAGGGTGATTTTGTATTATATTTTAGATATGATAGGGATGACTGGAAGGGTACGATAGATAAGTTTAATCAGATTATATATATAAGTTTTTTTATAGCAATAATTTCGTCGCTCATAGTTGGATATTTTTTGTCAAAAACTATAACGACACCAATAAAGGATATTATGTATAAAGCAAAAAAAATGGCAGAGGGAGAGTTTGAAGAGACGCTTGAGGTTAAGTCGGATGATGAGATAGGAAAGCTTACGGAGACCTTTAATTACATGGCGGGAGAGATACAGTCGCACTTAACTGAGTTAAAAAAAGAGAAGAACAAAATAGAGACAATACTTCACTACATGACAGATGGAGTAATAGCGTTTGATATGAACGGGGAATTAATACACGTAAATTCTATAGCAAAGCATATTTTAAATAAAGATGTGTTTGATTATACGTTTTATGATTTTGTAAAGGAACTTGATTTAGATATAACAATTAGTAAAGTGTCAGAGTTAAAGCCATTTGAGACCATAGAAGAAAATATTTATGTAAGTGATAAATTTTTAAAGATGCAAGTGGTGAATTTTAGTAGTAAGACTAATTTTAATGAAGGAATAATATTTGTTATTTGTGATAACACGAAGCAACAAAGATTGGATAATATGCGAAGGGATTTTGTGGCAAATGTATCGCATGAGTTAAGAACACCACTTACATCAATAAAAGGCTATACTGAAACATTATTAGATGGGGGGGTTTCAGATTTAAAAATAGCAAATAAATTTTTGAATGTTATAGATTCAGAGACAGATAGAATGATACGTTTGGTTAATGATTTATTACAGCTAACTAAAATAGATGGGGATAGAATTAAATGGAATAAGAGTATAGTTAATATGAATAAATTAGTGGAGTTTATTGCATATAAAATGAATTTAGTTATAAAGGATAAAGGCCTATCGATGAAACTTGCAAAAGGGAAAAAGGTATCTCCAGTTGTGATAGATAGAGACAGGATAGAGCAAGTTATAGTAAATATTTTAAGTAATTCAATTAAATATACTCCAAGGGGTGGAAGGATAGAAATAGCTACAAGAGAGGATAGCGATTATGTTAAAGTTAGAATAAAAGATACAGGTATAGGTATACCGGGGGAAGATTTACCAAGGATTTGCGAGAGATTTTATAGAGTAGACAAAGCACGGTCTAGAAAGCAAGGAGGCACAGGACTTGGTTTGTCTATAGCAAAAGAAATACTAGAACAGCAGAATGGGAAAATGGAAATTGAAAGTGAATTAAATAAGGGGACTGTAGTTACAATCTATTTATCAAAGAGAGAGCAAATGTAGATGTAAGATAGTCTGCAAGTGGTGAATAATGTAGTTGCGAGTGTCTTTGTCAATTTCTGAGTTCTCAAAACCATAGTTTTAAAGAGGGGATAAAGGTGATTGTATGAGAAAGATGTTGAAACAATTAGCTGCTTTGGCTATAATAATTGCTATTTTTGGCATGACGCAATCATACGCAAAAGATAACCTGTTATGTACGGGACGACAAACAGAACAATTTTTGGTGTCAATAGCAAGACCACTTCAGGATGAGTCTACATATAAGGACATGTTTAAGATATGCGGTAGTACAAAGATGGACAATATAAGGATACGAATGTATATATGGAACGAGAACACAGGCACATACAAAGCGCTTAAGAATTCACAGGGAGAGACATATTGGGATATTGGGAGATCGGGTGTTTTTGTAAAAGAGGCGATGTTACCTAAAAAGGGTGTTAACATAGTTCGTGTTTGTGCATATGATAAAAGACAAGAACACAAATTGGAGGTTGGCAGAAACTTGCAAGTAAATGAGTTTAGCATAATCTTTTTAAATAAAAAAGTAAAAGACAGAGGACAAAGAGGAATGTTTAGTGTAGTAAAAAGAGATCAGTAGAGATTAGAGGTAATGTTATGCATAGTACAAAAGATAGAGTAAAGAACATAATATTAATAGGGCTAATTATGCTAAGTATAGTGCAGGTTGAGATTTATTGGAACTATCAATCTGACAACCAGTTAGGAAAATTGTTAGGGAAGATATATAGCGAAGATAAATACAATTTTGGAGTGGAAGAATTTTTCCGCCCGGATAGAATAATTGTATCAGAGGGTTTTGATGAAAATCATTGGATATTAAAGAAGAACAGTTGGGAGTATGAGGTATTGTGGAAAGATGCCAAGAGTTACATAAAAGATTTTTTAGACACAGAGGAGTATAAGGAAGTCATACCATTTGATTACGATAATTGGAGTAATGTGATAATAAGAAAATCAATACTTATAGAGTTTGATGGAGACATAGATGTAAATCTTGTATCAACGTTATTAGGAAATAGTCTGGCAAAGGATATGCAGTTAAAACACGTAAAGAAAGTACTAATGCAGCCATTTGAGGATGTAAATAATGTAATGACGTTCTACGTAGCAGATGAGAGTGACATATATAAAGTAACCAGTCCTATTTCAAATGAGAGATTGCCGAAAGAAGCGTATGACAAGTTAATAGCAAGCTTTGAGGGAAGAGGTAATCTTAATAAGTATAGTCTGATAAACGAAATTTTTCCCAATAAGGAGATGGCGCCATTTAACATAAGTTCAGATGTACTGATTGCGATAGATGAATCGTCGACAGAGAGGTACAATTCTTATTTTTGTATGCTGCCAATACTTTTAGATGATATCATGTTTAACAACAATTCGGATTTAGATGATTTATCGAGGGAGGTACTTGGGGAGAATATTGAATATTATGATATAGGTGTTGACGCATATGGTACAGTAGTGTTTAAAAACGTAGAGAACATATTTAGGCTATATAAGGATGGGGTACTTGAGTACAAATATTTAGATACAGTGCAAAAGGATAAAGATGAGAGCATTATAAAGTCTTTCAAGATAGCGACGGAGTTTATTGCGAATTTAAAAGGGTTAACAGAAGGTGCAGATATAACGTTAATTAGTGCAAAGAAAAATAGTAGAGAAGGGTATAAATTTACTTTTGATTATAAGATAGACGATATGCCGGTGATTATAAGCAATTATAAATCTCAAGTGGTGCCAGGTATGAATTTAAAGAACGCAATAGAGATTGTAAGTACTGGGAATAGGGTAATAAGTTGTTTTTGGATACTAAGAGATTTTGATAAAGTGCAAGATGCTGCACAGTATTACGTGGCTTTTGAGGGGTTGTTAGATGAATTATTTAAAAAATATAATATAGATAAAAAAAAGTTAGAGATACAGGATATGTATAACGCATACATTGTCAATTTTAATGATGAGGATATGGTGTTAGAACCACAGCTTATAGCGACGACATCTGTAGGACCAGGACAAAATGATTTTTATTCGGTATCGCTTAGGAGAAAGGATTGATGTAGATGGAGTGGTCTAAAGCTAAAAATATATTGATACTTATATATGTTATGGTGAATATTTTTTTATCAATGGTACTAGGAACGTTGTATATGAAGCGTAGGATTTCGGAGGATACATTAAATAATACAATAATTGCATTAAAAAATAGGGGTGTTCTTGTAAATTGTAAATTATCAAGGTATAATAAAGAGACTGGTACGTTGTCATATGAAAAATTTACGATAGATAGAAAACGTGTACTAGATAAAATAATGGGGAAGAGTGTGATAGAAGGGCAGAATGAATATAAAACAAAAAACAAAGAAATTATTTTTTTAGATGATAACAAGCTAGTATATAAAGATTATACATGGCACAGAGGTAGAGACTACGAAAACGATGTGATACGGTATGCAAATAGCGTATTACAAAAATGTAATATTGAGTTTGAAGGGGAGATTGATGAGAGGGATGTAAACAGAGTGACTATATATGAGAAATATGAGGGCTTTTGTGTATTCGGTAATTATGTTAAAATAGATATTGATGGAGACACAGTATCAATGGAGATAAGTTATAGAAAGGTACGGGCAATAGATACTAAGAAAAGAAAGATAATGCCAATACATCAGGTGTTGCTAAAGAATATAGTCAATATGGAAGGAGAAATAATAACTGATATAAAGTTTGGATTTAGAGAGAGTATTTTAGAGGATAACATAAAAGAGTTGGATGATATACCTGTGTGGAGAGTTAGGTTTAATAACAGAGACGATATTTTTTACAAGGCGTATACAGGTAAATTGGTAAAATAATATAAGATTTGGGGGAATTTTAATTGGAAAGAATAATTATAAAAGGTGGAACTCCTTTAAAGGGGGAAGTTGTAGTAAGTGGAGCTAAAAATGCTGCAGTAGCAATACTTCCAGCTGCGTTGATGATAGATGGTGTATGTGAGATAGATAACGTACCTGATATAAAGGATATTAGAATTTTGAAAGGGATAATGAAAGATTTAGGAGCAGAAATTACCCGTGATGAAAAGAATGAAGTGTGTTTTGATTGTAGACACATAAAAAGTTTTGAAGCAATATCAAATGAGGTAAGTAAGCTTAGGGCGTCGTACTATTTTTTGGGTGCGATGTTGGGTAGATTTAAAAAAGCAAAAGTAAGTTTTCCGGGAGGATGTGATTTTGGCACAAGACCAATAGATCAGCATATAAAAGGATTTGAGGCCTTGGGTGCTAGAGTATGTTTTGAGGGGGATGTTATAAGTGTTGAAGCTGATCGTTTAGTTGGAACACAAATTTTCTTGGACGTAGTTAGCGTTGGAGCGACGATTAATATAATGCTTTCGGCCGTTTGTGCAGAAGGTACGACAATAATAGAGAATGCAGCAAAGGAGCTGCATGTGGTTGATGTAGCAAACTTTTTGAATGTAATGGGCGCGGATATAAAAGGTGCTGGGACAGATAGAATAAAAATAAAGGGAGTAAAAAGACTTGTTGGTAACGCTACACATAGTATAATTCCAGATATGATAGAAGCTGGTACATATATGTTGGCGAGTGCAATAACTAAAGGAGATGTTGTGGTACGTAATATAATACCAAAGCATCTAGAGCCATTGACAGCGAAACTTACAGAGATGAATGTTGATATGGAGGAAGGTATAGACTACATAAGAATAAAAGGACGGGATGAAGTAAATCCGGTTAACATAAAGACTAGTCCATATCCAGGATTTCCCACAGATTTACATCCGCAGATGAGTGTGTTTTTAACATGTGCGAATGGTAAAAGTAAGATAACAGAAGGGATATGGGAGCTTAGGTTTCAGTACGTAGATGAGTTAAAGAAGATGGGAGCGTATATAAATTTAGAGAATAGGACAGCGACCATAAAAGGCGGAAATAAATTACATGGCGAGAAAGTTTTTGCAAGTGATTTAAGAGCGGGAGCAGCGTTGGTGTTAGCGGGATTAATAGCTGATGGGGTTACTGAGGTTTACAATGTTAACTATATAGACCGAGGATATGAGAGACTGGAGGAGAAGTTAGTTAATCTAGGTGCTAAGATAAAGAGGGTATTAGACTAAATCAAAAAAGGCGGTAGACATGGCGGAATTTTGTAGTTTGTACAGCGGAAGTAAAGGGAATGTACTTTTTTTATAAAGGATAAAAACACGAGAATATTAATAGATGCAGGTATGAGCACAAAAAGGATTGTAGCTGCGTTAAATGAGATAGGGGAAGACCCCAAGGATATTGATGCTATATTGATTTCACATGAGCATAAAGACCATATACAGGGGATAAAAGTATTTTTCAATAAATATGGAGTCCCCGTGTATGCGAATGAGAAAACATGGGAGAAGATAGCGAAATTTACAGAAGATGTGATACCCGATAGCGAGAAAAAGTATTTTTGTACATCGGAGGAGTTCCGCATAGGAGATATAACAGTGCGTCCGTTTGCAACATCGCATGATGCAGCTGAACCGGTAGGGTTTAATTTTTTTGCAGGAGACAAAAAGATTACAACGGCAACTGATTTAGGGTGTATGGATCGTGATATAGTTGATGCGCTGGATGATTCGGACTTTATTTTTCTAGAATCCAATCATGATAGAAACATGCTTAAGGTGGGACCGTATCCATGGCCACTAAAGAAGAGAATAGCAAGTAAGCTCGGACATTTGCCTAATGACGTAGCGGCAAGGGCGGTGGCATTTTTCGCGTCAAGAGGAACTGATATGTTTATGATGGGGCATCTTAGTCAGAACAACAATTTTCCTGAGCTTGTGTATCAAAGTGTTAAAAATGAAGTAGAGGGAAAAGGTATATTAATGTCGAATATAGATTTTTTTGTAGCAAGTCAAGATGTTATAAGTGATATTAAGCATATATGAGGTTATAATAGAGAGGGAGACAATGAGAGTAACGATTGTGTGTGTAGGAAAAGTGAAGGAGAAGTATCTAAAGGATGCAATAGAGGAATATATAAAAAGGATTTCTAGATTTTGCAAAGTGGATATAGTGGGAGTACCAGATAGAGAAATACCAGAGAGAAGCAACGACAGTGTAGGTACTAAGATAAAGGAACAAGAGGGTCAGGATATATTGAAGAAGATCAAGCCGGGGAGTACGGTTATTGCGTTAGATATAAAGGGGAAAATGCTTGATTCGTATGAGCTTGCGACAAAGCTTAGCGATTATTTTATATCAGGTAGTTCACATATAAATTTTGTCATAGGAGGATCGCTAGGTCTAAGCGGAGAGGTACTAAATAGAGCAGATTTTAGATTGTCGTTTTCTAAAATGACATTTCCACATCAATTGATGCGTGTTATTCTATTGGAACAGGTATATAGGTCATTTAAAATATTAAATAATGAGACATACCATAAGTAATCAAAAAGCGGTAAGTGTTTCATAAAACGTAGTAAAAAGGATAAAAATGGAGCAAGCTTAC
>JAGCXC010000073.1 GCA_017961515.1 Clostridiales bacterium
AGCATTTATAATTGCATTTTCTCTAACATTACACATATTTCCTACAGCTCTTTCAATATAATAATCTCTAATTCTTTCTAATTCAGATTTTTCTTCTTCTTTTTTAGCTTCCATTTGTCTAAACATATAATATAAATTCTAAAGGCAAGCCACCTCTTGCCCAAGTGTATTGTATATTTTTACTTCTTATTCATCCTAAGGTGGTAGGCTGCAGGATTCCATGAGGCAAATTTGCTAGCCCCTCATACATCTCTGCATGAGCTACCTGACTGAAGAACTTTAAGGCAACTCCACTCCTTTCATGTTTAGCTTACAGTTAAATTACATTCATAAATAAACCATGCTACCATTCAGATACTCTCAATAAGTACCAATATCCATCATCCTAAAATTATCTTATTCCACATCGTTTATTATGAATCTATCTAAAACATAATTTGAGCATCTTTGTCATTTAATCTTTCTACTTGGTCAGTAGAACTTAGTACCACTGCTCCACTTCTCATAGCAATATTCTATCTGAACTTGCCAAATGTCTTTGTATCATTCAGGAAGTTTATGGTATCTAGTGTTTATTTGACATAGTCAGTAGGCTTTTCAGCTATCTCCTATGGCTTTCAGATTCCAATTCCCATTCTCACATTCTAGCATGGTTACGAAATCCATACCTCATAACTTGTAAGCATATTGAACATATTTCTGTCTAGGATCATTTGCTTCAAATCATTTATGAACTATAGGAGTAGTATTCTCTATCACTTCTGCTGTTCCTGCTGTCTCAGTCTCACTCTCTACTACAAAGAGTGGATTTTTTTCTGAGCTTATCTGCTCAACCCTAAACCCACTTCATAATCTTTTGATTTTAGTAGGTCAGCTTGTTCCCTAAGAGCCATAATTTGCTCATCAAATTCACCACAAGGCTTTGTTATCAAATTGTATGCATCAATGCTCTCAGAATATGTAAGAGCATTAAAGCAAGCCTCTTTTTGCTTTCTTAATTCATTCATTTGATATTCTAGATCTCATATCTTTCTAGAATCTGAATCATCTGCTTTTGTCTGATTAGCATAAATAAATAATCAGAATAATCCCAATAGGATAGTTGTTGCTATAATTGCTAATTTTGTTTGTTTAGTCATGTGTAAGATTAAATTATAAAGATACTCCTGCTGTCAGATTTTTATTCTGTACTGCTAAGTCTATTTTCCTTTGTGTAAGCTGATCTATATAGAGCTTAATATGAGCAACTGTTTTCTTATCCACCTCTAACTGATCATAAGTGGAGAGAGCTTTATTCTTAGCAATAACTTCTATATCCTTATCTGAATATGAGTTACCTCACTCTTTCTTTTGCTTTTTAAGTCTGATATACTCAGCTATTCTGATCTTATCTAGGTTGGTCTCATTGTAAGCATTCATGTCATCTAGCTTGCAATATGTAGCAACTATCTCAGGCAGGAAGCTCTGGATTTCTTCAGAACTTCCACTCCTAAATAGTTTATCTGCTCTGTCTAGTATATTCTCCATTTATTCTATTTGAAAGGTAAAGGATCATTACTTTTTACAGTATTCTGATAGCATAATCTCAAATCAGTCTCCTGTTGTTTAGTCATCTTGTATTTACCTTTTATCTGTGAGATAAAGTCATCTTCATCTAGGCAGTTCTTCATGAATGTTGTACTCTTCTTAGCATTCTCAAATCGGTCTGATTTTTTCTCTTCATAGAAGCTCTGAGCATCATCATCTTCATCGGCTAGAATATTGAATATTGAAGTAAGGTTATATCTTCTTCAGTAAGTGATTACCTTTCCTAGAGCTTGTGGATCACTTATACCATCCACAATAAACTCTGAAGATACAGTCTCATTCATATCTGTAACAATAGTTTTTACTCATCATGGAATATTCATATTGAATACTACAAGTCACTCTTTGTCTAGTAGTGGCTGCAACTTATCCATGATGTTGTCTAGTGTGATGTACTTAGACTTGTAGAATGGATTTTTACCATCCTTTTTGAGAGAGATCTCTCCTTGTATCCTTGCAACTTTCTCAAAGATGTTTTCTTTTTTAGTCTCTGTCATTGTTGTTGTCTATACGATCTAAATGTTGTTTTAGCAATATATTTTCTGGATTCTTAGCTAGCTGGTATCTAAGCCAAGCTATTCTCCTAGCTTGTATTGCTTCAAGCTGTCTCTTGTGTTCGTGGCTCTCCATTTTACTTTAGCATAGAGATTAAAGATTGTACAGGATTATCTTTCACAGCTAGATACATTAGGATGGTATCATGTGTTCCCATTCAATACCTCTTATTCATTTTCAGCATTGGCTGTAAGAAGTCAGTTCAGATTTTTCAATGGTTTATAAGCCACCTTACAAATCCATATTTCTTACTGAGAGCATAGGAATCAAATGTATCTCTCTCAAATGCTACTGTATGGGCATTAGCCACTCGTAAATGTCATTTGTACTCTCTCCATCGTGGAGTCTCTTCAATAATTGCTCATTCTTCTCTCTCTTCTTCTGTGAGTCAATCATCTACAGTCTCCCATCTGGAATCTTCATACTCATTCAAGAGTTCTAGTAATTTTTCCATGTTTAGTCTGTTAAACGATCTAAAATGTTGTTTAGAATCTCAATATTCACTCTGTCTCCATTTTTTCTCCTTTTGTTTATCTCTGCTGCCGCAGATTCTCTAAGAGTTGTATCACTGATCTGGAGTAGTGCATTGTCTACACTGTCTACACTCCTTACTTCAACTCTCTTAATGGAGCTGATAGCAACCAGATCATTACCTAGATTGATAAACTTCAGATTACTGTTAAGAACTTTCTCTAAGTCTTTCATTGATAGTGTGGTAGGATAAGCCTTATCATCATATGTGTAGATGTAGCTTAGTTCTTCATAAAGTTTGATGTCATTCATTGTTTAGATGGTAGGAATTGAAATAACTTTTGGAGTTCGTTGTTTGATTCTATCCATGATTACTGCATAGTAAGGAACTCCATCCCTGTTCTTTTTATTGAGCTTAGCTACTGATAGGATCTGTTTACTCCAGAAATCATCGTGTGGTAGATATTCTAGAATGAGCTGTAGATTCTGAAATCAGATTTTTTTGATAACTTTTTCGGCTTCCTGTATTTGTGTATCAATGTATTTTTCTTTTCATTGTTTATCTATTTGATACTTTATAGATGTATATGTTATGTTATTATCTATATATGATGTTATTATATTTAGTAATATACTATTACTATATATAAACCCTCAACTTTCTTCGTGTACCTCGTTTAGCCAATTCGTGTCTGTGATTTTAAGTGTGGGACACTCTTTTTTTAAGTGTGGGACAGACTTATTTTTAAGAGTGGGACAGTCTATAATTAAGTGTGGGACACTCTTATTTATAGTGTGGGACAGTCTATTTTGTTTTCACTGCATTTTTGCTGATCTTCTTTTATTCGGATCTAGCAACTCTCCCAACTCTTCAACCACAACCTTTTTATCAATGGAATAGATAACTGCTGCTCATAACATTTTTAACATCTCATCAATATCCTTAGATCTAGCTAGCTCAATAACTTCATCTGGGATACGAACTCTCATTTTGTTTTACTCTTGTAATGTAAAGTCAGCTTTCTTTAGAGGATTACCTATAGGTCTCAGTCATTCTCCAATGACATACTTTGTCCTGTAGAATCATCCCCCCTGCTTTACAATCTCATGAATAGATCCATCTGTGTCTATTCAGTAATAGTTCTTTCCATTTCATTTGCTGATTAGTTTCATGCTTTTTCATGGGTAAGAAAAATAAAAGACTGTTTTTAAGATGTCAGTATCTATGAGCAGTCTTTTAAGTTCTCATGCTAGAGGTCTACAAAAAAGGACTCACTCATATATGCTGTAGGGGGTAATCGTTCCTACAGCAAATATGAATAAGTCCAACATTTGCTGTGATTACCCTGAATGTTTGGTCTTTCTGTGAGGTAGAGCCTTATGTTGTGTGTGGAGAACATAAAGAAAAACCAACCATGTCTCTGGTTGGTTTTAAGTAAGTTGCCATGACTTAGTGCCTCCTGATCTAAGTAGATAGCCAACTTGTATTTCTTGCTGGGTTTTCTTTAACTTAGATAACTTACTTATTTAATCTGGGTAGATTTTTCTACCAACCTTTGACAGTGAAATTATATACAAAAAAAATTATTTTGCAAGTTTTTTATGACTTTTTTCAAAATTAAGTTTCTAACTAGCAAAACTCTTAACAAAAATCGGTGTTTTTTATGATCTTTTAGAATTTTAATCAAAATTGTATCTTTTTTAACTCAGAATTATCTGCTCATAGATATATTTGAGTAGTAGATATATGCTTATGCCCCAATAACTTAGCTACTGTATAGATATTACTTCATGGTACATGGAGCAGATCAGTAGCAAATGTATGCCTGAATTTATGGGGATGAGCATGGACTCAAGCCAACTCTCCTATCTTATGTATTGTATGTCTGATATGATCAGTAGATAGATGGGAATTTTTATAGCCACCAAATAAATAATCAGACTCTTTACTTCTTTTACCTAAATACAAGTAAACTAGATCCAACAACTCTCTTCTAAGATAAACAAATCTCCTAACTCCTCATTTACCAACTATCTGTAAACTCTCTCAGGATATATCATACAGCCTAATCTTAGCAAGCTCATGGCATCTGAGTCAAGTATGCAGGAATAGGTATACTATAAGTTTATTCCTTATAACTTCTTCCTCACTGCTTCAGTATCAAGATTTAGCTATCTTTAGCATGGCTTGTTTTTCTTCTTCAGAAAAATATCAGATTTTTCTTTCTGGTATTTTAGGAGTATGTATCTTCTTATAGTCTAGTATATCTAACTCAACTATATTTTTACAATACTTAAAATAACTTACAATAGATCGGATGTGTCATGCACAAGTTCTAGCAGATAATCAACTCTTAGACATATCTTCTATGAAGTTGTATATATCTACTAGCTTAATACTCTCAGGATCTTCTACAGTTTTTCATATAGTAACCAAATACTCTTCTAGCTTCTTTAATCATTTTTTATAGTTCTTAATAGTTCGGTCAGCATATTGCTTAACATAAGTTATGTAATTTACATAATTTTCTATCATTTTAACTTAACTAAGAAAGTAAAATCAGTATAAACTCTACCAATTTTACTCCATACACATAATTATTTATAAATAAGTCAACAATCACTTACAAGGTAAAGTCTGAAAATTATGATAACTAAAAGTTTTTCATTAGTTTTTAACTTAAAAAAGTGTTGCAAAGTAAAAATTCAGGAGTATAATTATAGGCAGTGGAGATAAAGAGATAGAGCCTAGATTTATGATCTAGGTATTTTAGGTTATGGCAAAAAGAAAAACTACAAAGAGAAAAAATCTAGACTACTATGACAGTCTATGGAGTGAGCTTGTAAAAATGAGAGCATGATACAAATGTGAGTACTGCTGAAAAACAAGCCACTTAAACTCCCATCATATTTTTAGTAGGACTAACTACACTACAAGATTTGATTTGGATAATGGTATATGCTTATGTAGCTGACACCATACTCTCCTTAGTAATTTTTCTGCCCATAAAACTCCATTAGAATTTGCTGAATGGATCATATCAGTAAGATGAGAGAAATGGTATTTTGAATTAAAGCTAAAGAAGAATAAGGTTTTTGATGGAGATTATGAAAGAATAACTAAAGAACTCAACGAACGAAAGGACAAGCTGACTAATAAGTCAGATTTTTTAGTTACTATAAAAACAAATCATGGCTAAACAAATTACAGATTCTGAGAGATTAACTCAATTAACTCTCAATAGGAAGTATCAAGAACTAGAAGAAAAAGATAGAGAGATTAAGCAACTCAAGAGAGAGATAGATGCTCTCAAGATCCAACATAGAGAGGATAAAGAAACAATTAACCAATTATGTGTACAGATTTCTTCTTTAATTCTTAACCAAAAAATCCATGCCTAACTTCCAAATCTGAGACATTAAGTACTACTACAGAGTACACTGTGCTAAGCAAAGACAGAGAGGTAACCATCCTGTAAGCTATCCTGCATTTAGTAGAAGACTAAAGAAAATGAATCTCCATGATGCTATCTACACTCCAAGATGTGAGTACAATGTAAGACATAGAGATCAAAAGACTCCTATTCAAAATGCTATAAGGAGGAATCAGATAAATAAAGAAGAGAATATACAGATTCTAGACATGAAAGAACTAGAGAGAATTACACCACAATTCTATTGAAGAAACAGAATACAAATGCCAAAACCTAAACCATCATTATGGAAGAGATTTATATCATTATTCAAATAAACATGAAGATACAATGTAAAGAATGCTGAAAGTGGATAGAGAAGAGAGTGAATAGAGAGTTATGTATCAGATGTACAAACAAAAAATATAGAGAATTACAGGCTAAATATAGAGAAGAGTACAAGAATTTATCTACTAACAACAAAGAGAATGACTAAAGAAAAAATCTTACTAATGATTGAGAAGTTACTCAAAATTTATGAGGAACGAGATGACAATGATCCAGATTTTGAAGACAACAATCTGATAGAACTAATTTGAGAAGATGAAGATGGTAATTGAATTTATAAATTCAAAAGCTAATGCTAACTATCAAAAGAAGACAGCATTTTAAGAGATGAAGACTCTATGAAAAAGAATCCTTTTTCTGAGTTACCATCTGCTACGAAATTGAGAATGTAATTAAGCTACAGAGATTCTTTAGACCAGATGAAAGAAGAGAACTAAACGACATGATCCTAGACCTTTACTTTGACTATGAGTATACATGACAGCCTATGACAGCTAGACAAATTGCTGAGATATACGGTTGCGATCATACCACAGTAGATAGGATATTAGAATGAGCTAAGCAGAAGATAAGAGATAGAAAAGAACAGCTGATAGAAAGTTGATTACAAAAATCCACCATTTCTAAAAATTTGAATATACTGCTATAGCTACGATTTAATGTAGTGTAGTTCTTCTTCATTGTTTAGTCTATGGAATCGGAGAGATATTATTCTCTCCTTTTCTATTGAAGAAAAATCCACCACTTTACAAAAAATGATTATACTCCCTACCGTTTTATATAGAGACAGATAAATGAAGAACGAACTCAACGAAAAACAAAAAATGTTCTGTCTAGAGTACTTAAAAGACTTCAATGCTACTAGAGCTTATAGAGAAGTGTACTGAGTAAGCCAAAAAAC
>JAGCXC010000074.1 GCA_017961515.1 Clostridiales bacterium
CAGAATTGTTATACAATTAATACAAGACAATGATGTTGTTGAAGAAAAGGGGATTTTTTAGCATATTATGAAATACAAGCATGGCTTATACTTCGATTATCCTGAAGATTTGCATGCACACATGATAAGCCCTAAACAAGTCAGAGATATCGCACTCGATGGCAAGTTTCCTTATTATAATAAGGGCTTCTGGTTTAGAGTAGTCCAAGTCTTGGTACAAATTGTTATGATTCTTATTGTGTTCCCTGCAAACTATTTTCGATATGGCTTAAAAATCAAAGGAAAATCTAGATTGATTCAATATAGAAAAGCTTTCGACAATGGTTGCATTACAGTTTGTAATCATGTTTTTGAATGGGACTATATTTGTGTTAGAGCTGCTATGGGCCCAAAAAGAGGATACATGACTGTTTGGAAAGATAATCATAATTCCAATTTAGGAAAGATGATGAGAGTTGTTGGATCTATTCCAATTCCAGATACAAATAATATCGAAGCTATGCATAAATTCAACGATGATATTGAAAGAGCGCTTAATGATAAAAAAATGGTACATTTCTATCCTGAAGGCAGTATGTTCTATTTCTATCAAGATGTACGTCCGTTTATGCCTGGTGCATTTTACTACGCGGTTAAATGTAATAAACCTGTGTTCCCGTTAGCTATTTCATATAGACCTCCTAAAGGTTTATTCAAATTATGGAAAAGACATGGTGCTCCTTGCGTGACTATTGAAGTAGGTAGACCAATTTATCCTAACCAAAGTTTGACAAAAGCAAATGCTATCAGAGAATTATCTGAAGCATGTTATCAATCAGTGAAGAGAATGATGGAAAATAACACCCCAGAGATAGAATAAAATCCCTTGCTTTAGCAAGGGTTTTTATATATAATACCCATGGTTTATTTAAGGGGTATTATTATGAAAACAAAATCATTAAGATTACTAGTATTACCATTAATGTTTGGCTTTACCGGATGTGATGGTGGAACATTTATTGCTTGCATTTCTAACGAGACAAAAACTGGTTTTACAAAGGAATATCATTCTTTTGATGGGACATGTACATATAAAAGAGAGTTTGCTAAAGCACAAACAATCTCTGTAGACATTAAATCAACAGATGGCACATTGGCGTTTACAATTAAAGATACTAATAACGATAAAGAGATTTATTCTGGTAACTTCGATAAAGATACTGAAATCACAGCATTCACAGTAAACGCAGATGCGAGTAAATACGAATTTAAATTTGTCGGTACTAAACATAGTGGACATTTCAAAGTATCATACGCTGATAAAAATTAATAAATATTAAGATACTTTAATAAGAACAGCAGAAAAGCTGTTTTTATTTTTGACTTTTAAAAAATATTAAAAAGTAAATGCAAAATAATATAAAAATCTTTATGATATTCGCATGTGGGCTTTTTTAATAGTTTCAACATTAGCATGGGGTATTGCAGAAATATTCTATAAAAAAGGTAGCTTAGAGAAGGAAAAATATTCTCATTTAAAGACTACTGTATTTGTAGGTATTTTCATGGGCATCTACGCAACTGTCATTTTATTTACTCAAGATGTTGATTTAGCTAGTTTTCCTATAAACCTAGTTAGATATTTACCTGTTGCTTTATGCTATATCGTATCAATGACTTGCTCTTATTTTGGAGTTAGATTTATTCAAGAATCTATTTCAGATCCAATTGAAAATACATCAGGAGCAATTGTTCCAATTTTATGCGCAATTTTCTTGCATGAAGAATTTGAACCATTAGCTATTGCTGCAATAGTAGTTGTTGCTGTTGGTATTCTTTGTATTGGATTCTTTGATAAAAAAGGTAAAGAAGATCGCAATAAAAGACTCGGCAAGACTTTAGCTGTTTGGGCTATTGCAATGCCATTTTGTTACATGCTTTTAGATGCAGTTGGTACATTCTTAGATATTTTCTATACTGATAGTGTCGATACTACTTTACTTATTAACGTTACTGAAGAAAACTTAGAGCATACTGCAAACTGTGCTTATGAATTTACTTTCTTCCTCATTTCTATGGGAATTTTAATCTTCTTAAAAGCTAAAGGAGAAAAATTATTCTCAATTAAGAATAAAGGTGAAGAAAATGTTGAAGTAGACGCAAATGGACAAGCAGTAGTTGTTAAAGAAAATATATGGCAAAAGATTCTAAGCCAAAAATGGAAAATTTTAGCAGCAATATTTGAAACAATAGGCCAAGCCACTTACTTATTTGCGCTTTCTGAAGGCGAAGGAATTGCGGCTGTTATTTTAGGCGCAGGAACAGTTATTGTTTCGTTCATTCTTTCTAGAATTTTCTTAAAAGAGAAACTCAGCTGGTTACAATATATATTCATTGCAGTTATTTTTGCGGGAATTATAATGCTATCCTTTGTTGGGTAAAAATGGCAAAAATTGGGCAAAAAATGCCCATTTTTTCATATATTGGTTGACTAATCCGTATTTTCTTATAAAATACAAAAGGATTAAATTTTATTTAAGAGGTAAATTATTATGGCGATTGAAGCAGGCGATTTCAAAACTGGATTAACATTATTAATCGATGGCGATCCATGGGTAGTATTAGACTTTATGCATGTTAAACCAGGTAAAGGTGCTGCTATCTTAAAAACAAAAATGAAGAACTTAAAAACAGGTTCA
>JAGCXC010000075.1 GCA_017961515.1 Clostridiales bacterium
ACATTATAAAAACGAGCTATTTGCTGTGAATATATATAAATGTTGCTGTTATTACATATGCTCATAGTGCAAGTTGTACTATAAGTTCATATTACAAGTGTATTAATAAGTATGATATCGCTTAATCCGAGAAAATTAAATCGTTGTGATTGGTACTTGATCTTATGGTTTTTGTACTATTTGCAGGGGATATTATACACATCAGGGGGTGGGCTTTCTGTGTCATTATTTGGAATAATACTACTAATATCCATTTATAATGTAATCAAAGTAAAAAATATAAATGACAAGCCGATCTTTTTCAACGGATTATCTTTATTGCTTATATTGTTCTCTGTTTATGGATTTGCGTTAATTTTACAAAATCCAGGAGTGGTTTTCTATCATAAAGCGAGTCGCTATGTACCTAGTTATATGTATTTAAAGCAGATATATCTGTCTTTATTACCTATATTTTCCTTTTATTACTACACAGTAAAAGGATATCTTACAGAAAAAAGATTATGTAATTGGATATACGTTTTCTTTATATCTGCTTTGTTGTCATTTTACAGATATCAAATAGATAAAGCAGGAGATGATTCTGGGGAGGTTACTAATAATATGGGATATCTTTTCCTTTCATTAATACCTTCATTATTACTTTTTAGAAGAAATGTAATAAAAATGTATTTAGGATTGTTTGTGATTTTAGTTTATTTGGTATTAGGAATGAAAAGAGGGGCTATAATGATAGGGGCAGTCTGTATATTGTATTTCTTGTGGAATTCTATAAGATTATCCAGCGGAATTACCAAAATCAAATATATTCTTTTTACAATTGTTTTAACTGTTATAGGCTTCTATTTCGTTCTTTATCAAATGAATACAAATGAGCTTTTAAATAAACGTATAGAAGATACAATGGAAGGTGATTCTAGTAATAGGGAAGACATTTATACTACATTTTGGGATTTGTTTTTTTCTCAGGCAGGTGGGTTGAATTTCGTTTTTGGTTTTGGTGCTAATGGAACTCTTGAACTTTGTGGCTATTATGCCCATAACGATTGGTTGGAAATAATGATCAATCAAGGTTTGCTCGGTTTTTTTGTGTTCCTATATTTCTTTGTGTGTTTTTATAATAGTTGGAAATATTCAATCAATAAAGATTCAAAACTTGCTTTAGCTTTAATAGGTTTTATCGTTTTAGCAAGGTCATTTTTTTCTATGTCATATGGTAGTATGACATATATGTTCACGAGTGTTTTTGGTTATTATTTAGCTATTAGTAAAAAAACATAATGTTTATATCTATGCCTAAAATGAATGTACTATAATATGAAATTGGGCATATTAAAACTCCATCTAAAATAGACTTTAATATATTAACAATGTGAGTTTGTTTATGTAATGGATATATAAACTTGCTTGTCAAAAAGAGTACAATGTGTCAACTTTTTGCGATTTCATATGAATACAAATGAAGAATGGAGTTTACTAAAGTTGTAATTCGCTTTTTTAGAGTATAATTAATATATCAGGTCATTATATGCATATATGCGTTGTATCCCCATCTTTTCCAACTTCAAAAACAATAGATTTCATTTTTGTAGAACAGCTATGCCGAGCTTTTGCTGATAATGGTCATAAAGTAAGTGTAATTGCTCCGCAATCTGTTACAAAGTGTATAGTTCGCCATATACCAATAGTGAAAAGACATAGTACTATTGTAACAAACAAAGGCAATTTGATTGATTTGTATCGTCCTTATTATTTGTCTATAGGAAATAGTTCGTCAAAGTTATTTAAGAATTCATTTAATAGATCAGTAGCGAGAGCATTTAATAGTATTAACGATAAACCCGATGTGTGTTATGGACATTTTTGGAAATCTATTTTTTCCATTTATCCAATAGCAAAAAAATATAATATACCTCTTTCTGGTGCATCTGGAGAAGAAGATGTGGCAAGATATGTACATGTTACCGAGGAGTTTAAAAATGAACTCCTAAATTATATGCTGGGTGTAGTTAGTGTGTCTTCTAAAAATAAGCTAGAATGTTTAAAACTTCGTTTGGTTACAGAAAACAAGTCAATAGTAATTCCTAATGCTATAAATATAAATCTATTTAGAAATAAGAATAAACAACAGATAAGAAAGCAACTGGGAATATCAGATAATGATTTCGTTGTTTCATTTACTGGCCAGTTTATTCCGCGTAAGGGTACACTTCGATTGGATCAAGCATTATCACAATTGGGAGATTCTTCAATTAAAGCAATATTTATGGGAAGTGGGTCTGAAGATCCGAAATATAATGGAATAATTTTTAAAGGAAGAGTTGACCATGACAAATTACCTGATTATCTTTCCGCATCTGATGTGTTTGTGTTGCCAACAGAGAATGAAGGGTGTAGTAATGCTATAATTGAGGCTATGGCGTGTAAACTTCCAATTATTTCGACAGATGCAGATTTTAACAAAGATATATTAAATGAAGAAAATTCAATCTTACTTGATTGTCATAATATAGATGAGATATCGTCTGCGATAAAAAAGCTAAAAGAAGAGAAAATGTTAAGAGAGTCTATGGCTATTGCTGCCTATGAAACAGCTTGTGGACTTTCTATCGATAAAAGAGCAGAAAAAATCATTGATTATATAAAAGAGAGAATTAATAGAAAATGAATACGAAATTA
>JAGCXC010000076.1 GCA_017961515.1 Clostridiales bacterium
GCATCTATTGTTCAAATAGCATATTTAACTGCACTAAAAAAGTATGCTATACACAGAGAATTTAAATCTGGTGAAGGATATGCCGATTTTGTATTTATACCAAACAAGAAAAGTGATACTGCATTTATACTCGAACTTAAAGTGGACTCTACACCAGAAGAAGCCTTAAAACAGATAAAGAATAAAAATTATATGCAATCACTTAGAAATTGCGTAGGTCCAAAACTGGCGATTGGTATATCATATAACTCAGAAAACACAAATAAGGATGATAACAGACGTCATTATATTAAAATAGAAGAATTAAACTAATAAATATACTCATGATAATAAGCTTATAGCCCATAACGTAAGTACAGATCTGTCCCCTGCCTCTAATCTTTTTTTAAGTAGGCAGTGGGTAAATAATTTCAATGAAGACGGGAGTTCAATCTCGGACTGAATTATACAATACAAATCACAAAAAATAATTATCGAGGTATACGCACCCTCTCAAAAGAAAAAATGTTGCGTTTACTTTGATAATTAGCCCAAAAAATTTTAGAGATAGATGTAAAAAAAACAATATTAAAAAATTTTTACTAGAATATGCTGTTTTATTATTGCATAAAATTAAAGTAGTCCAAAAATAATGATACTTAAAACTAGGAGAATATTATGTATATTTTAAAATTAGGTTCTACTGGACCTTTTGTAAAACTTTTACAAAGCGTTCTTATTAATTTAGGATACGATGTTGGCAAAATAGATGGTATATTTGGGTTAAAAACTCAAAATGCTGTGTTAGAATACCAAAAGAATAATTATCTTACTCCAGATGGTGTTGTAGATAACAAAACTTGGAATTCTTTAGAAAAATTTATACTAGGTTATACTTCATACACAATTGCGCCATCTGATACACTTTTTAAAATTGCATCTTCATTTTCTACAAGTGTAAATTCTATTTTAGTAGCAAATCCTGGTATAGATCCTATGAATTTAACCATTGGGCAATCTATTATTGTTCCACTAAATTCAAATGTTGTACTTACAAATATTGATTATACTTATGATATAATGGAAATGAATATTCGTGCACTAAAAACGAGATATCCATTTATTGAAACTGGAATAATTGGTCAAAGTGTTCTTGGAAAAAACTTGTATTATATAAAACTTGGAAACGGTGATAAAAAAGTCCAGTATAACGCTAGCCACCATTCTTTAGAATGGATAACTTCTGTTTTGATGATGAAATTTATAGAAGATTTTTCACGTGCGTATGCTGAAAAATCTACATTCCTCGGATATAATATCTCTGAGATATGGAAAGAAAGTAGTATTTATATTGTCCCAATGGTAAATCCAGATGGTGTTAATCTAGTTTTAAACGGACTTAGTCCAGATAATCCCTATTATTATCAACTTTTACAATGGAATAACACCGGAATGCCATTTTCTAAGGTATGGCAAGCAAACATAAAAGGGACAGATTTAAATAGAAATTACCCTGCATCTTGGCAATTGGGAAAAAATCAAGAAACTATGCTTGGAATTGTAGGACCAGGACCTACTAGATATGGTGGTCCATATCCACTCTCTGAACCTGAAACTCAAGCAATGGTCAATTTTACTTCAGCACATGATTTTAAACTTGTTATATCTTATCATTCTCAAGGTGAAGTAATCTTTTGGTTATACAATGATATAACTCCTCCTAATGCTTTAGAAATTGGTAATACCTTTTCGAAATTTAGCGGATATACTTTAGAAAATACACCTAGCATAGCTGCATTCGCAGGCTACAAAGATTGGTTTATCGAAATATTTAATAAACCTGGCTATACAATAGAAGTCGGCAGTGGAAAAAATCCTTTGCCAATATCTCAATTTGACACAATATACAAAGATAACAGAGAAATCTTGACAGCAGCTCCAACTTTAGTTTAACTCAGTAGGAGAAGTCCACCGCCTCTAATCACCAACATACGCGATGGGTAACAAGTAAAATTCAGTGAGCGTTCAATCTTTGTACTTACGTTAATCACTCTACTTTGGATGCGCACTGATTTGAATGGTAAGTTGTGTCCGTATAACGTAAGTACAGAGATGTCCCCCGCCTCTAAGCTTGAAAAAGCGTAGGCGGTGGGTACATATTTACAATGAAGACGAGAGTTCAAGCTCCGACGTAAATTTAACGCTCCGCGTGGATGCACACGGATTTGAATGGTAA